>JAUXAL010000108.1 GCA_030619925.1 Phycisphaerae bacterium
ACATTAGCAGCAGGCCTACAACGACGGCGCAGGTGGTGTGGGATATACCGCAGTGGATGACCGTGCATGCTAAGGGTCCCGAGGAGCGAACCCCTGACATCTCCAGTATCATCCAGGAGATAGTCAACCAGGATGGCTGGGTCGGCAACGCGATAGTGTTGATGTTTAGAGACAACCCGGCCAAACCCTCCCAGGGAACTCGAGAAGCCGAGTCTTTCGACGGGAGTGCGAGTGATGCACCACTGCTGCATATAAGCTATCAGTAAAGTTGCGGTGCAACCCAACCTGGCAGATGGGGCCAAAGATGTAGGTGGCCGTTCAGGTAGCCGGCACAATAGTGTTGGCTTGGTGCAGACTAAGTCCGCCATAGGCCCCCTTTTTAGATTGATTATTGGCTGTTGATAATCGAATTTTGTATTGCGTCGTGCGTGATGCGTATTGCGCCGAAACCCCCGTAGAACACGTGGCGCAATACAGTCCTAAACATGGAATTGCCGCTTTCCGCCTTGCTATTTGATAGCTTTTCTGTTTTATTAGGAAGGTATGGGAAGCGCGCTTTTCAGTTTGTCGGGGAAAACGGCTCTGGTTACCGGAGGCAGCAGAGGTATCGGCTTTGCAGTTGCAAAAGGTCTGGCCGAACACGGAGCCGACGTTGCGATAATAGCTCGGGATAAAAAGCAGCTCGAAGCTGCAAGGTGGCAGATTCAAGCTGACACCGACAAAAAAGTGTGGCCCTTTTCATTTGACCTCGCAGATACGAAAGCGATAGAGGCCCTTTTCGAGAATATAATCGTCGAAACGGCAGCTATAGATGTTCTTGTAAATTGTGCCGGGACGACCGTGCGAGCCCCGGCCGAAGACGTTGACGCCAACACTTGGAACCGGGTCATTGAGGTAAATCTGACTGCTGCGTTTGTAATGTCACAGGCCTTTTTTCGCCATCAAAGGCGGGCCGGTAAAGGCGGTAAGATTATTAATATCGGCTCGCTGATGTGCCATGGCGCTCGGCCCACAAATGCGCCGTACGCAAGCAGCAAAGGCGGTTTGCTTATGCTGACAAAATCGCTGGCGGTGGAATGGGCAAAATACAACATCAATGTCAACGCCATCGGGCCGGGCTATATAACAACAGAACTTACAGCACCATTGCAGGCCGATGAGAATTTTAACAAATGGGTCGTTTCAAAAACGCCGCTTGCCAGGTGGGGTCAACCTGAGGACCTTGTTGGAACAGCAGTTTTGCTGGCGTCAAGTGCCGGCGACTTTATCACCGGACAGATCGTGTATGTCGATGGCGGCTGGCTGGCCCTGCTATAACGGCTGAAATTTCACGGCAAAAACAAATTACACTTGTTTGGAGGCAATTGGTATGAGTATTGGTAAACCGAAAGTTATGAGTATAGTTTCTTTGCTGCTGGCCGGTTTGTTGCTGAGCAATTTTGCTGCAGCAAGCCAAGACACCCTGATTCTCACCGCCCGCAGCCGGGCCGAGACGCCCGAGGCCGGCGGCGAACTCATGGTGTTGTATAATAGGTTGGAACCGGAGCCGTCGCAGACCGCTATCATCATCTGCGATATGTGGCACCGGCACTGGTGCAGGGGGGCGACGCGCCGGGTCGCGGAGCTGGCGCCGCGAATGAACAAAGTTATCGCCATAGCGCGTGACAAAGGCATGCTGATTATCCACGCGCCCAGCGGTACGGTCGAGCACTACGCGAACCACCCGGCCCGCAAGCGTGCTCAGAACGCACCGAAAGCGGCGAACCTGCCCAGCGATATCGCTAAGTGGTGCAAATGGATTGATGAGGCCGAGAAAGCGGTGTACCCCATCGACCAGTCCGACGGCGGCTGTGACTGCGAGCCGAAGTGTAAAAAAGGCTCTCCGTGGCGCAAGCAGATCGATACACTCCAAATCCGTGACCAAGACGCCATCAGCGACTCGGGCGTCGAAATCTGGAATCTGCTGGAACATCACGGCATCGACACTGTTATCCTCATGGGTGTACACATCAACATGTGCGTGCTCGGTCGGCCCTTCGGCCTGCGCAATATGGCGCGTTACGGTAAGAACGTGGTGCTGATGCGCGACCTGACCGATACTATGTACAACTCGCGCATGCGGCCCTTTGTCAGCCATTTCACCGGCACCGAACTGATAATCGAGCATATCGAAAAGCTCGTTTGCCCGACGATTACCTCGACGGCGTTTACGGGCCGGCCGCAGTTTCGTTTCAAGAACGACAAGCGTCCGCACGTAGTCTTCATTTCAGCCGAGGGCGAGTATAAGGCCGCCTGGACACTGCCGAAGTTTGCCTCCGAATTGGAAATCAAATACGGCTTGTCCTGCGAGATACTTCAAGGCAGCACGGACAGGCGCGACGAAGGGCGGCACGACATTCCGGGCATGGTGGCGCTGACCAGCGCCGATCTGGCTGTGGTGTTTGTGCGTCGGCGCGCACTGCCGCCAGAGCAGATGAGATACTTCCGTGACTATATGAACAGCGGCAGGCCGCTGGTGGCCTTGCGCACGGCCAGCCATGCGTTCGACGCCCGCGGCGAGGGCCCCGATGGTCACCTCGAATGGCCCAAGTTCGACCCCGAGGTGTTAGGCGGAAACTACCATAGTCATCACGGCAGGGGCCCTAAGTGCACCGTTACAACCGCCGCCGGTGCCGAAGCTCATCCGATACTTGCCGGCGTGCAGATGCCTTTCATAAGCAACGGTTCACTGTATGAGGTACGCCCGCTGACTAAGTCAACCAAGCGGCTGCTCATCGGCACGATTCCTGACAAGGAGCCCGAGCCGGTTGCTTGGACCAACAAGTACAAGAGGTCCCGCGTTTTCTACACGTCACTGGGCCATCCGGACGATTTCAAGAACCCGCAGTTCCGCCGGCTGCTTATCAACGCCGTATTCTGGGCGATGGACAAGCCCGTGCCGAAGGTCAAGGCTACAGCCAAGGAACGCGTTACCAACTAAGAAGAGACATGACCGAGTAAATAGACGTACTTTCATCAGCTAAATGGGGAGTTGGGGATGTGGAACGTATAAGCAGAAGGCAGTTTCTAAACGGCTCGGTTCGTCGCGCGGCCGGTGTGTCGCTGGGTGCCGCGGCGCTTTCGATGACGTTACGGCGAGTGCTATGAGCTAAGTATCTCAGAGGACCTGGGTGCCCGCGCGGCATCGAGACGTCCAAATTTTACAAAAATTTACTTTATTCTTTGTCAACCGATGGGCTACGATAAACGTCTATGGTGGTAGTGGAGTAAACAGCCTCGATGGAGACCACTGACAAAAGCTTAATAGACGCCCATCGTCAGGGCGACAAGACGGCGTTCGAAGAGCTCCTGCGCCGGCATGGTGATAGTGTACTGGGATATTTGATGAGAATGAGTGGAAATCGAGAACAGGCCGAAGACCTTTTTCAGGAAACTTTCAAACGCGTGCACGAAAAAGCCCATACGTTTCGCGGCACCGGGTTTAAGAGCTGGTTGTTTACAATCGCGACGCGTGTGGCTGTCGATGGTTTGCGCAGGCGAAGACGGCTGCAAGTGGTATCGTTGAATCAGAAATTGGATTGTGCTAATGGCAGTGGCCAGGAGTCCGGTGCGGTTGTTGTGGTGGATAATTCGTGTGAACCTTCGCAAGAGGCGATAAGGGCCGAGCAGACCCAGCAGGTGCGCCAGGCTGTTGAGTTGCTGCCCGCCAAGCAGCGGGCGACGCTTGTTCTGGCGTACTATCAGCAGCTTAGCTACCCGGAGGTGGCCGAAGTCTTAGGTTGTTCTATTGGGACGGTCAAAACACAAATGTACAGGGCACTTAGGACGCTGGCGCAAAGATTGCCTGATATTTCGGGAGGCGAGAAATGAAGCCTCATCTTACAGAACGAGAGCTTATCGAATACGAGTTCAAACTGGCCTCGGACATCCAGGCCGAAAAAGCCGCCGAACATCTGGCCGAATGCCGACAGTGTCGGGAGTATCTGGAGCAGCTTAAACGCAAATTCGCGGCGTTGGATTTGCTGCGTGAAGAGATAAAAGTTTCTGATGACTTGATTTCGCAGGTAGTAGAGCAAACGCCGCGGCCGGTGCAGCCGAGGGTTGTTTCGTTTAGAAAGCCTGCCTGGATTGGTGCTGCTGCGGCGGTGCTGGTGGTCGCCTTGCTGTTGGTTGCTCGTTTGGGCGAAGATGTGATGGAGGAACGTAAATTTGCGAAAGGGCCGAGCGAGCCGGCGGAGAAACTCAGATCCGAGCTTACAGCAGAGACGCAGATTGTGTCGGCCGAGGATTTGGCTAAGGACGCGGCTACCAGGACAACGTTTGCACTGGCGCGAAAGGAAAAAGAAGCCGGCAAGTATTTAGAGCGTGCCGCAATTGGGGAAGCTGCGGCCGATGTAGTGCCGGAGAAGCCGCCATTTGCACCGGCAAGTGCGATAGAATTAGTCGTACTGCCGAGGCGGGACAAGGTGCAGCTTACTATCTACAATTCCGCTGATTTGACCCTGGTGCGGGAACGGCGGAATCTGACACTGAAGAAGGGCTGGAACTGGCTGCAATTTATGTGGGCCAATACGTTGATTGACCCGACTTCGCTTAGCTTGGAACTGCTGGAGAACACGGACAAGATTGAAATACAGCAATTAGTGTTTCCAGCGAGGCTGCGGGAGCTTGGCCGCTGGCTCATTCGCTCGGAGACAAGCGGCCAGGTACCGTTTGAGATAACGTATTTTACCAGCGGACTTTCCTGGCGGGCGTTCTATATGGGAACGCTCTCGCAGGATGAAAAGACGATGCGCCTGCAGGGCTACGTGCGAGTAGGCAACAACAGCGGCGAAGATTATGAGAAAGCACAGACCCGGCTGGTTGTGGGCAAAGTGCATATCCTTGACCAAATCGCCGAATTAGCAAAACGCCAATATCCGTATGGCAGGCCGGAAGTAAGAGTCGACTTCGATAAGGATTTGAAAGTTGGAGAAGAACTCGATCGCTCCGCGTGGTACGGTGCAGCGTTTGGCCAGGTCGGCCAAATCGTAGATGAATTGAGACGTAAGGAAATCATAAAAGAGGGTTTGAGTGAGTATTTCCTTTACACGATTGAGGGCACCGAGACGATTGCCGACAAGTGGGGAAAGAGGCTGCTTTCGTTTGAAGCCGAAGATATTAAGGTCGAGAGTCTGTATAAATATGACCAGGAGCGCTGGGGCAGCGAGACAATAAGGTTCGTTAAGTTTGCAAACGACGAAGAGCACAATCTTGGAGATACCCCGATTCCAAATGGCGAGGTGAAGATATACGGCCAGGCCGATAACGAAGGTCATCTTTCGTATGTTGGCGGGACAAGTGTCAAATATATTCCGGTCGATGAAGAGGTCGAGTTAAATCTTGGCCCGGCCCGGTTGGCTAAGGCCGAGCCGAAGCTGATGGACTTCAAGACGGATAATTTCATGTTCGACAGAAGGGGCAACATCGCCGGCTGGGATGAAATACGGACCTGGAAGATAGAGATTACCAATACTCGAACGCTGCCGATAGAGATTGAAATTACTCGCGGCTTCGGCACTGCCTACTGGACGCTGCAGTTCGACGACCAGGAGGTCTCTTACGAAAAGCACGATGCCACACACGCTCGCTTTAGGGTGAATCTTGAGCCGCGAAGCAAGCGGACATTCGGATATACGGTAACGACGTATCACGGCGTGCGGGAAGAAACATTAGCTGAAAAAAACTGAAAGTTAAGAAATAAGCACAAGAAGGTAAAAGATAAGTTTTTTAGGAGATTGAATTATGAACGGCAAAAGAAACAAAATTCTGGCAATGGTTTTGGCGTTGGTGGTTGTCACCATCGCTGAAGCGAGGATTAAGTTAGTGGCCCTGCCTGAGCGGGTGGCGACGGTCATTCGCCTGGACAATCCGCAGGCGACATTGATTGAAGAAGAGCGCGCCCTGACCCTGCAGAAAGGGCTCAACAAGGTGGACTTTTCGTGGAAGGGTGTCAGTATCGACGCCGACTCGATTCGGCTAAGGACCCTCGACCATCCGGACAAGGTGACTTTGCTCAATGTCAGCTACCCGCCGAATGAGGCCGCCCTTGTCTGGGAAATCAGCAGCGATAGCGACTATGTAGAGACCGTGCGAATCAGCTATCTCTTGAGCAATATCGACAGGCTGATTACTTACAAAGCCGTGGCCGACAAGGCTGAGACTGTGGTTGACTTGAAAAGCTACCTGGTGCTGCGGAACTTCTCAGGTGAGGATTTCGACCAGGCGCGGGTGCTGCTGGATTATGGCGAGGCGTTTGAGCAGGGCATCGACCATGAGGAGACAAAGCAGATGCTGTTTCTAAAAGCTCCGAAGGTGCCGATTACGAAGATCTGGACGTTCGATGCGGCCAAGCTGCCGTGGGACCCTGAGCAGTTAGAAAATAGAAATGTTGGCATCCCCGTAAGCTATCGGATTGTAAACGAGGCCAAGAGCGGATTAGGCCAATTTGCACTGTGGGGCGGTAAGGCACGACTTTTCCAGGATGACGGCCACGACAGTACCATCTTCTTGGGTGAAGACGTAACGGCACTGGTGCCGGTCGGCGAGAAGACGGAACTTTATATCGGTGACAGCAGGGACATCGTCGTTACACAGCGCAAAATGAAGGACACCCGAATTAACGTGCGAAAGAACAACAAAGAGCAGGTTGTTCTTTACGACACCGATGAAATAATCACCGCGAAGATCGAGAATTTCAAGGATGGTTCCGCTGTGCTTACGATGATACAACACATCCCCGGCCAGTGGGATATGGAAAAGTGCAATATGAAGTACAAGAAGAAGGATGCTGGTACTCTTGAGTTTGAGATTGAACTGCCTGGGCGTACCGAGGCCGGCCCGGCCACAAAAGAACTGACGATGCACTACCATCGCCGTAATATACGCCCGGGAGTAATTATAAGGCCGGAATCTATAAGGCCGCAACCGCTTATGAGAAGATAATAAGTTCGAATGTGTCAGACTATAAGGAGCAGCAAAATGAAACGCTTAGTATTGATGTTACTAATAATCGTTGCGACCACCGGCGTCAGCCGGGCGAAGGTCGACTTGGTTACGCTGCCTTCGCGCGATACGGTACAGCTTACGATTTACAACTCTGCGGATATGACCTTGGTGCGTGAAAGCAGGGCATTGACTCTGAAAGACGGCAAAAACAAGCTGCAGTTCTCCTGGGCCAATACGCTCATCGACCCGACCAGTCTGGAGATACTCCCTAAAGCCGACGCGGATAAAATTGACATCGCTGATTTGACCTATCCACCGAGAGTAAGGAACCTTGGCTTATGGAATATCGAAAGCGGCGTAAGCGGCAGGGTGCCCGTGGAGATTACGTATCTGACCAGCGGACTTTCGTGGCGGGCGTTTTATATGGGAACGCTGACAGAAGATGAAAAGACGATGCGCCTGCAGGGCTATGTGCGGGTAACGAATAACAGCGGCGAAGATTATGAAAACGCCCAGACGCGACTTATTGTCGGCAGGGTCCACATACTCGACCAGATTGCTGTGCTTGCCCGCAGGCAGTATCCTTATGGTAGACCGGGAGAGATAGTGCCCGTGCCCAGACCGGTTCCCGAAGAACGCGCCAGATTGGAAATGCTAAGAGCTAGGGCCCCTATGGTTCTTGCTGATATGGCTGCCGAGCCCAAAGAGATCAAAAAGGAAGGGCTGAGCGAGTATTTTCTCTATACCATTGAGGGCACCGAGACGATTCCGACCGGCTGGTCGAAACGGCTGATTAGCTTCGAGGTTGATGAAGTGCCGGTGGTGAATTTGTATAAATATGAGCAGCAGCGATACGGCAATTCCGTAGTCAGGTTCCTCAATTTCAAAAACGACGAAGAGCACGAGCTCGGCGAGACGCCCATCCCCGGCGGGATGCTGAAGGTTTACAGAAGCGTTGACGACAGGGGACACTTATCTTATACGGGCCAGTCTTCGTTTAAGTATATTCCCGTGGACGAGGATGTGGAGCTTAACTTAGGATCGGTCGCCGACGTTGTTGTTGAGCCGACGCTTATGGATTTTAGGACGGAGAACTATAAGTTCGACAGGCGTCGTAATGTTACCGGCTGGGATGAAGTCCGCACGTTCAAGATAGAAGTCAAAAACACTCGCGAGATTCCCGTCAAGGTCGAGATACAGCGCAACTTCGGCACTTCGTATTGGACACTGGCCAAGAGCGGTGACTTCGGTAAATATGAGAAGGTTGACCTCGATACTGTCAAGTTCACGCTTAGCTTACAGCCGCGGTCGGCGAAAAAATTTGAGTACGTAGTCAGGACGTATCACGGCACCAGGCAGGAGGATTGGACGAAATCCTCGCGCTAAGGGTTTAAGGATGATTTGTGGGCCAGGCCTATAGTATTGCGATGTCGCGGCGCTGATGCTAAGAAAACCCCGGTAGAGCCATCGGTTGACTATCATTGAACTTTATGTTTCGGCTACCTGTCAATGACAGGTAGTGGGACTTAGGGTGACTGTTTCTGCTTTCTCTTGCGGCCGGGTGGCACCCTCTCGTGCTTCGCAGCGACCCGTCCTCCACAGTAGCTCTGCTACGGAGGGCCAAAGCGCTGCTTCGCAGAGTATTACAAACTTGTTTGGGGGTGTTGAAAATCGGCAAATCAGGAGTTTTTCAACCACGTCAGGTAGTCACGGTTTCGGGGATAAAGACGTCGAACTGTGGGCCGAACTGACGAAAGTACAATAGAGAATAAGCCCTCGTGAAAACTGACAACGGCAGTAAAAGAACGGTTATTATATATCCATAGCCGAGTACGAGGGGTGGAAGCATCAGAAGACAAGCGATTCCGCACGTAAAGCAGACGAGCAGACACGAGAAAAGACACGCTATTGCAGCCCCAATCATACCCACAGTGATTCCTATCACAATTTGGAAGAGTATGTACAGCGTGAAGCGGCCTTTATTTGCCGACAGTAGCCCAAGGAATTCTCGCCAGCCGCCGGTGCAGCTCGTCATTCGCAGGAACATAATCGGTACGACAAAATCCATTGTGAACTTGTGCACTAAGATAAAAGCAATTAAGATAGCAGCAACAGCAAGGCCAATCACTAAAAAGCCCAACACACCCACTACATGTGGGCCGTTGCCGGCTATTGTTATAGCGATAAGCAGACCGGCGATAAGCAAGGGCACTCCCATTGCAGCAAAACCTATTAAGCCCAGTACGATTCTAAACAAAAAAAGGCTGTTGGCGTGTTGTCGGAATTTTGTCCAGGGGACTTTGACCTCGGCTTTGTCTTGAGCGACGCAGTGCAGGAACATAAATCGCCCGCGGCTGCTGAGCCACGTAATAACAAGCCACAGAATTATTCCGACGAACACTGCGACCACGGCTACCGGGATAATCCAGTGTAAGTTATCCAGCACGAATTCTTTTGCTGTGTGGAAAGCCTCGTCGGGCTTACCGCCCCCCCGGAAGTTGGGGCCACCTCCACCGCCTCCTTTTCCCAGGTACGCCAGCCAGGCACAGAAGCCGATAACGAACCATTTGCGCAAATCGAAAGGCCTGAAGAGGATTGTCTTGACCCTTTCAATGGCGGGTCCGATGGGGTCGATTACACTTACATTTAACTGCTGTGCGTTCATAGCACAAGTCCTCCAAGATAGACCAGCCAGTTTACGAGCAGCGCCACAATAATTAAGACGCCTGTCCCCAGGCCGGTCTTCATTATTTTTTTGTTCGGCTTGCCGGGTCGTACCGCCAGTGCCCGGATTCTATATGGAATCTGCAAACAAATAAAGAGGAAAATCGCCGGGCCCAGCACGTGGAACTTCAGCCCCTGGGATACATCGCCGCCGGTTACTGAGCACAGAGAACGGGTCAGGCCGCAGAGTGCACATTTTATCCCGAAGGTATCGTATAAAAAGCAGCGCAAAGGCAATTTGAATCCGAATAAATACAGTTCGTTCTCGTTGAGGCCCAGGAGCATTGACCCAATCACAATCACGACGCAGAAGAGAAGTATTATTGTATGATGCACTTTTTGCCGTCCTGAAAAGCTCTTTGCCGGTGAAGCTGCAAAATAGGCCGGCAAATCGGCTAAGCTCATATAGTATCGCATATCCGCTCTCTGGCGGGCCGTGGTTCGATTTACTATTCACCGAGCGCCAGTGATGACCCGTGGTTTACGCTTCCGGCTTTTGCTGCTGTTTAAGTAATCGCAGTTCCTTTCGAATCGGCCAGTCGGCGAAGGCGAGGAAAAAGGCCGCAATTATATTCGCTACAGGTACGAGTATTAACAGGCCGAGCGCCCAGCAATAGCCCGCCTTGGAGAAGATCTTGCAAAATATCAATACCTTTATAGCGACCGCTATCAGGACCATGAAAAGCATGAACATGGTGAAAAGCATTGCGAACACCGGACCGATGTCCGGGCAGCAGCGGGAACCAACTAAACATTCCATATTTTTCCCTTTCAATTCGTTCAAGAAATTAATTTAACAAGCAGTGTTGTTGCTAATGACAAATTCGCAGTATAGCAAATAGCCTCTTTTTTACAAGGGAAATTTAGTGTAGGTTTCGGTAGTGAGTTTGCTGCGGAAACTTCACGGCAATACCGAAGCCATAGGCTCATAACTTGTTTAGCTTGACTATAGCTTGAGCTATCCGGTCGCGGCGGGCCTCGATGGGCGCTGGGTCTTGGGTGAAAGTGGTCATATCGCTGGTAATGTCCTCGGGTACCTCAAGCAGCCCAGCGTAGTTTTGTTGCTGTCCGGTAGTGAGTTTGTCTTTTTTGGCCTGGAGCAGTTTCTGCAGGATGGCCAGGTATTCGTAGTCCTCGATGCCGGACGGTGGCAAAATGAGCATTTTTAAGGCCAATAACTTGGATTTTGGGTGATTCCGGCGGCAAGATTTGTAAAAAGAGACTTCCTTCATGGTTGCAATTTGAGGAAGATTTTGATACTATAGTGGAATTGGAACGCTTGGCTGCGTAGCCAAGCATTTAATATGGGAAATGTCAGATGAAACAGAAACAAACACCCACATCCAATCCAATATATCATTTTGTAAAATACCCCATCTGGGTCTTGTTGTTCACCATCGCCTTACTGCACCTCCTCTCGAATCCTGCCTTGGCGACCTTCTGGTCCACGCAGACTGTTTACGGGCCTTTGCGCTATTTTGATGACAGCGGGACGAGGGCCATGGCGCTGGACAGTTCAGGACGCCCCCATCTCGCTTATGGCACATCCTGGGGTAACCTGTTCCACGCCTGGTACGACGGCAGCCAGTGGCAGTATGAGAAAGTCGATTCCCGCGTCGATCCTGCCACCATCTGCATGACAATCGACAGCTCCGACAACGTCCACCTCACCTATCGTGCTTACCCCGATGAATGCTCTGGTGTAGCTGTCATGTACGCCGGCAACAGCGGCGGCGTTTGGCAACTTGAGCAAGTCTACTGCCAGCCATTCTCTGAATATAACAGCAAACCCACAATTGCTGTCGACTCCGCAGGGAATGCTCAAATCTGTTTCTGCAAAAAAACTTTCGTGGACGGCAAATACCAGTATGATCTCCTCTACACTACTAACACTTCTGGTTCATGGATTGTAGACGATATCGGCGGCACTACCTACGCTGAAAAAAAACTTAGCTGCATTACAATTGACTCCTCGGACAATCTCCACGTCAGCTATATCGTTTACAGCGACATCACTGGTTATCGCCTTGCCTACGCTATCAACACCGGTTCTACTTGGCAGGCCGAAACCGTTTACCAACCGCCAGGTGCTGTTTTTATCAACACAGCCATCGCTGTGGATTCAACCGGCAGTGTGCATATTAGCTACGTTAACTGCGATGATGGCTTGCTTAAATACGTCACCGGTACCTATGGCTCCTGGCAAACACCTGAAGTAGTTCAAAGCGGGTTGGATTATTGGTGGTTAAGTGGGCGTATCAATTTAGCCGTCGACAGTTCCAATACCGTTCATATATCTTATTTTCTTTACAGTATTACAATCAAACATGCTTGGGGCACCTCGGGCTCATGGTTCAATGAAACTGTAGCCGCACCAAGTAATTCTTATGCGCGCCCCGCCTTGGCCGTGGAACCATCCGGAACACCACACATCTTCTATGTCGATAGAAGCCCGCACCGGGCAATTCACGGCCTCAAATCCGCCGGCGCCTGGAGTTTTGAAATCGCCGACCGCTGTGGCAGACTAAGCACATCCAGCGCTATCGCACTCGATCCGAACAACAATTCACATATCATCCACTTTAATTGCATCCAGGACAACCTGTTATATTCCACTAACTCCACTGGTGATTGGACCACCGAATCTATCGGTGATCCCTACAGCATTGATACCCTCGGCTCTGTCGTTGCCGATACCTCTGGCGCCCTCCATATTTGCTACAATAATAATGACTCCGTCCTGAGCTATCTGACCAACACCTCCGGCTCCTGGGTGACCACCACCGCCGCTAGTCCCGGCGGCGAAGGAGCTTCCATCGTAATGGATGATGATGGACATATCCATATCAGCCACGTGTACTCCTATGACGAAGAAGCATGCTGCGATCTCCTTCCAGCTCCCATGGGCTGTATTAATCCCTGTATCAAACGCCGTGGTTACCTGAAATATACCACCAATGCTTCCGGCGCATGGCAGACCGAAACACTCGAT
>JAUXAL010000130.1 GCA_030619925.1 Phycisphaerae bacterium
CCGTGAACCTGACGTACTTTGCTGTTACGCCGCCAAAATCGACCGTGGTATTGTGTGCATAGTCGGGCGCTCCGGGCGCCTGGACAAACTGGTGAGTAGTACCCAATGTCGTATAGTCGATGCCATTGACCGAATATTCAACGGTAACATCTTTGAACCCAAAACCGATCATTAGCTCCAGACTGTCATTAGCGTTCCATACCCACATCTCATACAGCTTGCAAACCTTGTCGAATTCAAATTCGATCCAGGTCGGCTGCGGCCCTGCAATATCGCTCACCCACATATTGTCGTCACCTTCTTTACCGTGCAGTAAACCACTGTCATCCAGTCCGGAGCCGTTCACGGTATTCTCAGGCCCCCGATTCGCTGCCTGGCTGGAAGCTGTGGCGGTTATGTTCTCGATGGCATAAGTAAATAGCTCGGTCTTAAAACTCCAGACTTTGCCTTCGAATACCGTATGGTCCGGTGGACCATTGACCTCATCGACGCGCCAGTAGTAAGTCGTGTTGAAATCAAGGCGGCCAGGGGTATAGCTGGTGGCACTCTGGGTGATGCCGCCAATGCCGTTTTTGACGTCGTCGAAGTTCTCACTAAAGTACACTTTTTGCCCATTTATTGCCGCCAGGTAAACTCCCTCTTTCCAGCTAAGAACCACATCCCGTTGCACATCTTCTTGCCCATCTCCCGGGCTCGGCTCAGTGGCCTTTGTCTGTACCTGCACCAGCAGGCCGCTCAGAGTCGCAGCACCCATTCGTACAGAGTCATAGTAGGGAGCGTCGGGTGAATAGAAATACCTGACATGGAGCTCGTGCGCGATGGGGTGTGAAAAGTCCAGCGTATAGCCATAATCTATATGACCAGTTTCTCCAGTGTCCACAATCGTCTCAAGGCTCTCGTCGCCGAGTGTAGCCACGATTTTTCCGTAAGTCCACTTGTTCTGGATGTAAAGCTTCAGAGTCCTGTTCACTATACCGGCGGCAACCACCAGTTCATAACCTTCATCCACAGTAGGTGGGAGTGTGTTATCGGGGTACCAAATCCATACGCGGTTGCCCACGTCATCAACCCTCCCAGAGACAGGATTTTCACCATCAGTAAATACAACATCGAAGTGTGTTGCCCATGAGTCGCCTACGCCCACATTGCCAATCAACGTAAGCTCACCGATATCAGTGGCACCGGCCTTCTGATTGACCTTGGTCACAGAATCGTATCGCCAATAAGCCCAGTCGGCAGTTCCTTCGGCTGTGACGTCTATGAGTCTTGCCGGCTCTACTTCAAGCGACGCTCTTAGTTCCGCCTGGGCCGTGCCATTAGTCAGGCCCAATAGCAAAATAAAAGAAGTTAAAAAAATCAATTTCCTACACATAATAATTCTCCTTCAAAAAAAGTTAATATAATTAGGTTTTGGCCACACACCAAGAAAGAAGACAGAAAACAGAAAACAGAATGTAGAATGCAGAACATTTTTCAATTCTGAATTCTCAATTCTTACTGCGTGCCTGCCCAGAACAAAAACAGTCTGTTGCGACTTGATTTTACCTCCTTCCTTTCCGACTCCGGCCGGCCTTCGCCGGACGAGCAAAAGCCCAATATGAGCGGTTGACTGAAATGCGAAGTTCTTGACTTCTCCTGTACCTAAAAGCTATAAAGATTCCACGGCTCAGAAAGCCAAAATCCACAAATCCACTCAATCTTATTTATACCAAATTAACCCCTTCGCTTCAAGGTCAAATTTCCAATATTTTTTGTCGACCATTTACAACAAATAGAACGAAAAACAGCACCTCTCAGAATAGACGTGACGGGCCTTCTCGTTAATATCTGAAGGGTTGATTATGGTGTCTTAACGACCCATAAAATAGGCTAAGAACTCTATAGTAGACCTCTCACAGGGCAAATAGACGTGGAATTTAATGATGGACGAAAAAGGGAAATTTTCCTCAGAATTTTGCACCTCGGCATACATAACTTATATTTTCTATAGATTGAACTGTTAGCAGTGAGGAATTGACAGCCGGACAAACGACTTGGTTTACAGAATGGCCGGAGGATTATACGCAGATGGAAAAGATTAAACACTTTCGTCAGCACGTTGAAACAGGCGATATTTACGCTATCGAGCAGTGGTCGGATGGCAGGTTAGTCGGTAGCTGCGGCCCCCTGGTAGAGGACGACTTGAAGGATTTGGACAGTTACGATTACAGCAATGAGCAAAACGACCAGGTGCAAGAAAACATTGGTCGGTTAATTTTGTGGTTCCCTGACAACGAGTGCAGCAAATATATCGAGTTGTGATTAAAGTCGCTGAATCCTGAGCAGAACACACCAGATTACACAGCCCCGCCATGGTAAGGCTTTTTTCTTCTCACCACCACCCAGATATTCCTTAACCACTTCTGCAGAGGCATTTTTGACCCACCAGTTACCTCTATGAACCGCATAACCCGGATTTCTCATATGAACTTCGTGCAAGAACTCAGTAATGTGATAGAATAGAGCTTGTAGAAAGGACTTGATTGACCTTTTGTTTTCGTAAGAAAGCCGAACCAATCCGTCCGTCAGAGATCTTGAAATCGCAGGTGACGGCGCAATAGGACGATATTATGCAAGCATGTTCGCCTAAGAAGACCTTAGTGATAGTTATACTGGTGTTTCGACTACTTGGCCCGGCTGGTGCCCAAAAAGCACGCAGAGACATCAATGTGGCCGGCAAAGAACTTCCGAGAGTGTTCTGCTTAAGTCCTATCAAGCTGGCAAAAAGCAAGGCCCGGCTCATCAGCGGGGACGAATCACTGCGGCCGGCGATGGAAAGCCTCCGAACCGAAGCGAACGAGGCACTAAAAGCGGGTCCGTCTTCCGTGATGGACAAGAAGCTGACCGCGCCCAGCGGCGATAAGCACGACTATATGAGCTTCGGGCCATACTGGTGGCCGGACCCGAAAAAAGCTGACGGCCTGCCGTATATCCGCCGCGACGGCCAGGTCAATCCGGAAGCAAGGACGGACGAGACGGACCGGCTGGCCTTTGGCCGGATGACCTCGGCGGTGGAAACGCTTGCGCTGGCCTGGTACTTCACGGACCACCAGCCATATGCTGCCCACGCGGCCGAGTTGCTGCGCACGTGGTTCCTGGACCGGGCGACCAGGATGAACCCGCACCTGCAGTTCGGCCAGGCCATTCCCGGTCGAACCCAAGGTCGCGACATCGGCATAATTGACACCGCGCGGCTGACTCGCATCGTTGATGCTATCGGTCTGCTGGAATCCTCGGAAGCCTGGACCACCAAAGACCGCCGCGCAATGCGCGATTGGTGTGGCGAGTACTTGAAATGGCTGCGGACGAGCAGCCACGGGCTCGGCGAGGAAAAGAAGCACAACAATCACGGGACCTGGTACGATGCGCAGGTAGTAAGTCTGGCGCTTTTTACGGGGCAAAACGACCTGGCCCGAGCGATTCTAAAGCAGGTCAAGACTCGGCGGATCGACAAGCATATCCAGCCAGACGGCAGTCAACCCTCTGAGCTTGCGCGTACTAAATCTTTGAGCTACAGTGCAATGAACCTCGACGGTTTCTTTCGGCTGGCGACAATGGCCGAGAAACTCGGGATCGACCTGTGGCATTACGAATCACATGACGGACGGAGCATCCGAAAGGCCCTTGATTTCCTCGCCCCGTATGCCGACCCTGAAAAGAAATGGCCTTACGAACAGATTTCGCCGCACAGCGCTGCTCGCCTGTTTTCGTTATTGCGGCGAGGTGCTATCGCTTATAAGGACGATTCCTACGAAGTTTTGATCAGAAAAATCCCGGCAGATGATATTGTCGCCAGCCGCGTTCGACTTCTCTGGCCCCAGTGAGATTGTGGTGAAGTCTCGAGCATCGCATACGCGCGTTCCTAACAGTGGCGTGTTTCTCGTATGACGCCGAAATCGGAGAAAACATAGATGGCCGTGTCGCATCAGCTTTCTCGCCGACGGTTCCTGGGCCGGACTCTGCTGCTCGGAGCAGCTGGTCTTGATTCCGCCTACATCTCAACACCCGGCGTATCGGCTGTGAGCAGCTATGAGACGGCCGCTTCTAATAATCAGAATAGGCGCCCCGTTACGCAGGCCGATGAACAGCTCTCCAGGCCCAACTTCATTATCATTCTTTGCGACAACCTTGGCTACGGCGATATAGGCTGCTTCGGCTCAAAGTTGCACCGGACACCTAATATTGACCGCATGGCTGAGGAAGGAATGCGGTTTACCGACTTCTATGCTACCAGCGGTGTCTGCAGTCCTTCGCGAGCAAGTCTGATGACGGGTTGTTATCCTCGCAGAATTAACATGCATGTTGCCGAGGATGGGCGGGCGGTTCTATCGCCCGTCGCGAAGAAGGGGCTGAATCCCAAAGAGATTACCATCGCAGAGGCCCTCAAGGCTCGGGACTATGCGACGGCATGTATTGGCAAGTGGCATCTTGGTGACCAGCTGCCGTTCCTGCCGACACGGCAGGGATTTGATTATTATTTAGGTATCCCTTACAGCGACGATATGACCGAGCGGCCGCAGCGCCGCTGGCCGCCCTTGCCATTGATGGAGAATGAAAAAGTCATCGAAGCTCCGGTTGACCGCAATCTCCTCACAAAGCGGTATACCGACACAACAATTGAATTTATCAAGGCGAACAAGGATAAACGATTCTTTGTCTACCTACCCCACGCCATGCCGGGCAGTACCAGCTCACCTTTCGCCAGCGAGCGTTTCCGCGGCAAATCGGCAAACGGGCCGTGGGGCGATTCAGTCGAAGAATTGGATTACTCCACAGGCCGGATTCTTCACGCCCTCAAGCAGCTTGGTCTCGATGAGCGCACGCTGGTAGTCTGGACATCCGACAACGGAGCTCCCCGGCGTGACCCTCCCCAAGGCCTTAATCTACCTCTGGCCGGCTGGGGATATACGACTTCC
This sequence comes from Phycisphaerae bacterium, assembly GCA_030619925.1. Taxonomy (GTDB): domain Bacteria; phylum Planctomycetota; class Phycisphaerae; order Sedimentisphaerales; family Anaerobacaceae; genus JAUXAL01. Next base: position 4,956 of record JAUXAL010000130.1, read on the forward strand.
GAAGGAGGACAGCGCGTGCCCTGTATCATGCGGTGGCCGGGTAGAATTCCGGCGGGAACCACTTGCAGCGAACTGTGTACGACGATGGACTTGCTTCCCACATTCACCCGGCTTGCCGGGACTGAACCTCCGAGAGACCGAATCATTGACGGCCATGATATCTGGCCGTTGATGGCCCGCAGAGCCGGGGCCAAGTCACCATATAAGGCCTTTTACTATTACTACATGGCCCAGCTCCAAGCTGTCCGTTCGGGCAAGTGGAAACTCTATTTGCCACTTGAAGCCAAGTGGCAGAACTTTCGCGGCAAGACCAAAGCAAGCCCCGCCGAGCTATACGACCTTAAAACTGACCTAGGCGAGACCAGGAATCTCGCAGGACAGCATCCACATGTTGTGACGCGTCTGCTTACACTGGCCGAAAAAGCCCGTGAGGATCTCGGCGACGTTAACCGTCCTGGCAGGAATCAGCGGCCCGCAAGCATTGTCGCTGACCCTACGCCACGGGTGTTACGGCGGTAGCACGGATTTAGACGCTTTCCTCTCACCACTATCACCCCAATACGGAAAGACCGTTGTCAAGTCAAAGGGCCGGGCACTCTGTATTTTCTGGCTGAAGTGAGTAAGAGCAGTAGCCGGTCAACCTTAATGCTTATGAAAACAAACGGGGCCTATACCGAATGAATCAGTATAGACCCCGAACCGATGTCTGCCTATGGCGGACTTAGTCTGCGCCAAGCCAACACTATTGTACCGGCTACCTGAACCGCCACGTACACCTTTGGTCCCATCTGCCAGGTTGGGTTGCGCCGCAACTTTACTGATAGCTTATATGCAGCAGCGGTGCCTCACTCGCACTCCCGTCGAAAGCCTCGGCTTCTCGAGTTCCCTGGGAGGGTCTGGCCGGGTTGTCTCTAAACATCAACACTATCGCGCTGCCGGCCCAGCCATCCTGGTTGACTATCTCCTGGATGATACTGGAGATGTCAGGGGTTCGCTCCTCGGGACCCTTAGCATGCACGGTCATCCACTGCGGTATATCCCACACCACCTGCGCCGTCGTTGTAGGCCTGCTGCTAATGT
>JAUXAL010000099.1 GCA_030619925.1 Phycisphaerae bacterium
TGCGGAAAACAAAAACTGACGATGTCACCCCTGCGAGGGACCCCGCCTTGCGGGAACCCAAAGCAGGGGTCCAGAGCGAAAAAGCTGGATTCCCGCTTCCGCGGGAATGACAAATACTGTTTCCGCAACAGGAACTAATTAATAATTGCTTTTGCTATGTCGTTGATTATCTTTCGGGTTTTGTCGTTGGCTTTGTTAGCGAGAATGGAGAATATGTAATCACCCTCTTCGGTGCTGCACAGGCCTGAGAAGGACTTGACGCTACTTATATAACCGGTCTTGCCGCGGATTTTACCTTTGTACTTTTGTTCTTTGAAATATCTGGCAATTGTCCCATCGACCCCCCCTACCGCGAGCGAATCCCTGTAAAGCCGCCAGTTACCGCTTCTGTAGGTATTTAGTAATACTGTTGTTATGGCATAAGCGCTAAGCTCATTTTGCCTGCTCAGGCCGCTGGCGTCATCGATGTAAAATTGGCTTTTATCGATGCCAAGAGCCAATAGATATTCACGAATTAACTCTCGGCCCCTGTCCCAACTGCCGTTTTTTCCGTCCGGATTATTAGTAGCGGCAATAGTTTTAAGCAGCGCCTCGGCTGCTAATCCCAGGCTGTTCTTATTGCAACGTGCCAAACAATCGGCTATCGGAGTGGTGTATTCGACAAGCAACCTGAAATTGCTGTAATCGTCCAACGTTTTTTCTATGAGCTGACCGGTTGTATTTATGCCTTCTTTAGCGAGATTCTCGGCCAACAGAAATCCGAAAAACGCAGCAGGCCTTTCAATCGCAACGTCAAATGGTCCGGCTTTATCTTTACATTTGCCGCGAACGGTGAGCTTGTTAGGCTCTCGATTGCGATAGGCCCCTACGGCACTGCTGCCCTTTGATATTGGTACGACCTTGTTGACGAGCTTTATGAAAGAGGTTTGTGGCTCGATGGAGATGGTCACTTTGCCGCCATTTTTCTTTACGGTGATCGCTATGCAATTGTCGTTAAAATTCAAGCCGCTCACTTCGCAGGCGTACCACCGATTCAACTCTTCATTCGGCCAGTTCGGATGGACGCGCTGGTCGTCAAATACGCTGCTGTCGACAATAATATCTTCAATGGTTTCTATGCCATTGCGTTTTAACACTGCTGCTATGTCTTTGAATATCCAGCCTCGCTCCCGGCCATACCTGGCATCGGTTTCCTCGTCGCCCAACAGTGGGTCGCCGCTTCCTATTATTACCAGCGTATCACCACAAAGGCCGACCTTCGTTTTATACTCGTAATCAGGGCCTAAATATTTTAGTGCCGCTGCAGTGACAATTATTTTCATGTTTGAAGCCGGTATCATCAACTCTCTTGCGTTATGGCTATAAACCGTGCTGCCTGAATCTGCCTTTACGATATGAATGGAGAATTGAACTTTCCTTTGCGAGGGTTGGCTGACAATAGCGTCGATGCGCTTTGCCAAATCCGCTTTCGCAAAGCTACCGAGGCAGAGAGTAAATACAGAGGCGAACAATAGTTTTTTCATTTGAACTTTCATATGGTAATTCATTATTTCACAACACCAGCGGCATATCAATAATTTTCTTCTATAAGCTCAAGAGTGGCAGCTTAATGTTTTAGAACCATTTGTGCCAAGGGCAGGTTGCTTTTAATTCGGCTGGGCCTTAATTTGCCTGAAATAGTCGGCTGGTGTTTGAAAGATTAAGTGCGGAATCGGCCAGAAATTTTTTATTTGTGTGCAATGTCGGAATTTCTCTTATATCCCAGGTCTATAGCCGTGATTGGCATCTTATAACAGTACATCCAATAACGCGATTCGCTCCAGGCCGACTCAGCGGGGAACGGTTTACCGGGAAAGAGCGCCTTGGTGTCGGTTACGTGCTGGATTTTAATCTCCAGACGCTTGGCCCCTTCGGTCAGGTGACGCGGAATTAGAAACTCCTCCTCCCGCCAGCGGCGATTACCGGTTATTACAGTGTGTTGCGTCTTTCCGAGCTCTCCTTGCGACCGAGGATAGCTGTAAACGCAGGTGTTGCTGCCAGCCGTATACCACCGGCCCACATACGCCCACGTGGCATCCGGCTTGTCCGGCCTGACCCATACCTTAGCGCACTGGTTCGGATAGAGGTAATCAAACTTGCGACGTAACATCACACCGAGGTTATCAGGGTCAAGTCGCATCTTGAATTGCGACGTTCCAGTCATGACCCGGACATGGTCCTGCTCGGCAGGGAAGTGCATTCGTGCACCGTGATGGTCCGGGCCCCATTCATAGCGTGACGTCAGCAGATAGGGTGCGCCTGCTGTGGGCGATATGTATTCGTGCTCGCGAGTTTCAACCTTCTCGTCACACGTGTGGAAATGGTCCGTGAGCACCAGCGCAGGAGAGTCAATCCCGTACCAGTACACCAGGCCCGAATAATGTTCCGTAGAGCTATTGGTGCCACCGTGCTCCAGGCCTATAACAACTCGATTGCCAAAAGGGAAAAGGTCCGCGATTAAGAAACGATAGGCCGAATTAATCAAATCCAATTTGCTCTTGGCGGCTTTCTTGCTGGTCCCAACCGGATGCCCGGCAAAAGGTAACGTCATGTTGCGTCCGCCCCAGTAATCACCGCCGCCGCCCCACTCTTCAGTTCCTGTGCCCCAGGCCTGCGGTGTCTTGCTGTCATCAAAGAAAAACCGTGGGTCGCCTTCCAAAGTGGGCAAGTAGCCGTCATGGGTAAAGATCCAGCTCATCCCTACAAAGTTGCCGCTCCAAAGACCGCCGCCTTCCACTTTTGAGGTGTCCAGAAAAACAACGTCCTGACCCAGCTTCGGCTCCGGATGGTCACTGTAGGTCGCATGGAAATAACCCGCATGATTGACAGGGTCGGTGAAAGGTACAGTACGAATTTCCCACTTGATACCGGCCAAGGACAGTCCCCGGCGGTCCTGAATTTCAATCTTTGCCTGCTGGAAAAAAGGCATGGGCCAATAGCATGATAAGTAAACGTTTTTCTTGTCATAACGGACCACAAGAGGAAAGCCTTTAACCAGGTATTGCCGATTATCATTGTTGTAAAGGTGGCCGGCACCGAAGAACAGGTCGATGGGGGCGTCAACCGAAGCATGCCAGCGCCGGTCCCAGGTGATGCGCAGACGGCACTTGCCAAAATCATACGCTCTATCTCGCGGTACAGTGAACTTTAGTGCACGGATGCTCGCGGGAGCTTCGTGCAGCTGGGCAACGGTGGCCCACTTGTATGGTCTGATTTTCAGCGTACCTGTGACGGTATTAACGCCCCTGCCTTTGGGAGCAATGTCGGTTCCAGCCTGGTTGAGCAAATCCAGAACTTGCGGGTCCGGGGGTGTTTTGTCCCAGGACTTGAGAGGTTGTGAAAGATTTTTCGCCCCTGGTGCGAAGATATGGTAGATATAATAGCCCGTACCATAAAAGGTACGCGTATAGGCGATGCGAAGACTCTCTTCAAACGGCAAAGGCACCCACATCAAGTCCGCGCCCTTGGTGACAGACCAGGTCCAGGTGAGCGGTTTGGGAAAGAGAGCTTCGGGGATATATGTAGTATTTGTGAATTTTTTCTTGGCGTTGACCGGGTCGTCGGTAGCAGTTTCCTTAACTATAAAATCCTCGCCGTCTACCTCGTAATGCCAGGGACTACCATGCCAGTGATTAGTCCGCTTAAAGTAGAGGACACCCGGGCCTGATACGTCCAGTGCGACGTTGAATTCGTCTGATTCCTGGTAGAGAAAATGGCTGGCATCGGCAGTTCGGTTGTTTCCCTGGCGATCATAGGTACTACGCATATAGGCCCGGACACCGATGCGGTGATATGCAAGCCGGTCCCACATACGGTAGGCATCGAGCCCCACAGGAATTTGTGGAGGCTCATTTGATTGCTTAAGCACAGCCGAATCAGCGGAGTAAGAAACATCTCTCGTCCAGCTTGAAACAAGCAAGACAAGCGGCAACAAAAATAAGGGCCTGTTAATTCTCATACTCGTATACTCCATTTAAGTGACACGCTTTAGGATAGCTGGAACTACCGCTTCGGTCAAAACAAAAAACTTCCCGACAACCGGCAGCACCCCCACCTTGGACTGAGAATCGTAGGCCTAATATGGATAGAAGGGCGAATGATAAATAGACGCTTCCGGTCACTCCGAATACGATTGGATCTTGTCCAGGCCACCTAAACAAAGATCTCATTACATCGGGAATAAGAATTATTCCCAAGCCGAATCCTCCTGCTACAACAGCAGTGTAAATATACATCCCCTTGAGCCAACTCCACCTAATATTAATGTGTTCAGACATCGCTTTTCCTCTCTTTCAGAGTAAATTAGCTTCAGGCGACAATCTTCTGAACGGTGACCATTCTTGCCAAAACCAGTGTCGACTTATATAATATTCTTGGAGACTGTGTGACTTGGTGGCCTTTCGCTCTTATGGCCAGTTGAATATCTTTGTCGAGTAATACAGAGCTTGAATGCCTTTGCTGAAGATAGGGTTAGCTGAAAATGTCAGACGATACCCATATGAGTTCTACTCCATCCGGCACAAGTCAGTTCGCAACCACACACTGGAGCGTTGTGCTTGCGGCGGGCTCACCTGAATCGTCTCACTATCAAGAGGCTCTCGAGACACTCTGTCGAACATACTGGTTCCCCGTTTATGCCTATTTGAGACGCCACGGTCACACTACTCATCAGGCCGAGGATTACGTTCAAGGTTTTTTCACCTATTTGTTAGAAAAATGAGGTCTCCGCCGGGTCGACCCTCAGTGCGGCAAGTTTCGCTCCTTCCTGTTGGCCACATTAAAGCATTTCTTAACGGTTTTGGTTGGGTCCTGCGAGTCAACCAAAAAAGCGGAGCCTTTGACTGAGGCAAAGAGCTCGGCCGAACAGTCAGTCCGGCAGGAGCATCATCTCTTAGACGAGCCGACTTCCGAAAACGACCAGCGTCTCAGGCGGGTTTTTGAGGACAGACAATACGTGAGCAAGGACGGTGGGCGGCTCCGGTATGACCTCATGAAGCCGAAGGATTATGACCACAGGAAGAAATACCCACTTGTGCTCTGCCTTCACGGAGGCGGCGGGAGCACACGAGCCGCACGTGTCCTCGCCGAGGCGACATTGCAAGCCAAGTATCGGTGTTTCGTCCTTGCGCCCGAAGCCTTAGTAGGCGAAACGTGGGGCAGGCGCTCTCCCCAAATAATGACTGACGTACAGCCGCTGGTTCTGGAGATTATTGAGACCTTGAAGAATGAATTCAGTATTGATACCAAACGTTTCTACATAACGGGCCAATCGATGGGTGGGTTTGGGACATATGCCTTTATCACCTGCAACCCAGGCATGTTCGCCGCAGCAGTACCGGTGTGCGGCCGTGGCGACCCGGCTGAGGCCAAGTATATTGCCAAGATACCTATCTGGATATTCCACGGCGACAAAGACGCCCTCGTATTGGTGGATTACTCACGAGATATGTTCGAAGCCCTCAAAAAGGCCGGCGGTAATCCGAGGTACACCGAATACGAAGGCCTCGGGCATAACAGCTGGGACAAAGCCTACGCCACAGACGAACTCTGGGCGTGGCTCTTTGCACAGAGAAAGATGGGCAAATAGAGCTAATGATGGGTCTGGAAAACGTAATTTTTTGACCTTTCTATTTTCTTCTTAATGTACGAAAACTGCTCGGTGCAGAATCATTCCTTGACAACGCGCTGTGACAAAGTAGAATGCAGGGCAAGATTGAGTGCTATACAAGTCCGAGAGCCCCTTGTTCTGGTTAGGCACACAAGAGATCTTAACTGTGAAAAAGACATGTTCAATTACTGTAAACGTTTTGCTGGTCTTTTCGATTTTAGGCTGTACCGAGCGGGCCATTGAGACTTTTGAGTCGCCGCGAGCTGTTTGCGGGGTCAGGTCGGATGAGTCTGAGGGGAAGGACTCCAAGAAGGCTGCAGAACAAATCGTTTTTTCCAGTAATCGCTCCGGTCCCTGGCGTATTTGGATCATGAATGCAGATGGCTCGGCGATGCGCCAACTGACTAAGGGCAAGCCTGACGACCACGATGCGGACCCAGCTTTTAGCCCCGATGCCAAGACCATTCTGTTCAGTTCCAACCGCGGCGGAAAAAACGGTATATGGAAAATACCCGTCAAGGAAGCTTCAAGCCCCGAAAGACTCTGCGATGGAGACCAGGCGGAATGGTCACCCGATGGTGCGAGGATTGTCTTGAAGCGTAACGAGAAGATTTACACCCGCAATTTAGCCAGCGGAAAGGAAAAGAGAGTCAGCCCGATAGACTGGCCGCACTGTTCAGGACCCGCGTGGAGTCCTGACGGCAAAACCATAGCCTTCGCCTGCAGATGGGAGCCGGCAACGCCGGCCATGATCGTACCCGCCTTCGGCGGGGGCAACATGATTTTCACCGTTGAAGCGGCAGGTGGCAAACCCACGAAAGTTTATGACAAACAAGGAGCCTGTGAGCCGCACTGGTCGCCGGACGGACAACTTCTCGCGTACGAAACAGAAACACACATCTGTACGATCAAGCCGGATGGGACGAAAAATCGTCTGATTACCTACTTTGGAGGGGTGCAGCGTTATCCTCAGTGGAGTCCTGATGGCAAATATCTGGTCTATTGTCAGGGCGTAACGGAGCGCGGCCCCTGGGAACTATATATAATTCCTTCAAAAAGCGGAACACCGGTCAAGCTCACGGAGGGTGGTTCTGACATGAATCCCGACTGGAAATAGAATCCTTATTTGGTGAATGGTGAATGGTAAATGGTAAATGGTAATAACAAATAACCAATAACCAATTACAAATCACCAATTAACAATGAGACTTTGCCAATCCATAATGAGTGTCTTAGCCGTGTCGTGTGCTTGTGTTGGGGCGGCGTCGGCATCCGATGGGCAGCAGCATCTCAACAGCATCCTCAATCAAACTCCATTTACCTACCTGTTGGATACCGGCTCTCCATCGGCCACCGCCCTGTCCGAGGCAGAGCTGGCCCGGAAGACCGGCTGGACAATAGTCCCGGAGGATAATCTCAGGCACAAATTTAACGGCGATACCGTTTTTCTAAATGATAAGATTATGATTGTCTTGCGCCGCAGCGGCTGCGGTGCTGAGGTTTACTCAAAGACGGCAGACGGTTTGAAGCAACGCGCGCAACTTTTTGCGTGCGCCGGCGGAGCGGACCGAACAACCAGCCTGTCTTCGGTCAGAATAATTGAAAACAACCCAGCGGCAGTAATGTTGGAGGCGGTTTTCCAAACACAACGGGGCAAGCCCGCCGCGTGTCTGGCGGGCAAGAATGTCTCGGCCACTTATCGGCTGACTACGGGCCAGATCTGTCTGGAGGTATCTCCGGGTAAAGGTATGAACAAACTCCTTGTCCAGGTCGATAGCCGGTATGTGGTTGTTCCGGATTTTTTTGCCGATGACCTGGTTTTCAATCCCGAGAGCTTCGAGGACTCCCGTATCGGCTTACCTGCCGAAAATTTCCTGCTGCATATGCTTAAAGGCAACGATGGCATCGTTATGTGCGTATGGGAGTCCGACAAGCAGAACGCGCAGGCCGTTTCTTGGGACCCCATTTTGCAAGAAGATTGCAAAATGGGAACCCATATCCAGTGTGTCAAAGATAAACGTATCTGGGTTGCGTTTATGGAAGGTTCCAATATCTGGCACGAACGGTTAATTTCAAATGAAGATAAAGGCACGGACATTGTTCTTGATTGGGAACCACCATTTCCTGCCAAGTGGCGGGCTGATTTTATCAAGAAGGATGAATTGGCCGAATCGTGGAACTTCGTGGATGAGCAGGAATCTGAGTCGGTTTCCGCCGCCGGGGATGAATCAGCCTGTTCCTGTTGGTTTGATGGCGACCGTCCTTGTGTGAGGGTGTCTAAATTGCGGACGATGGTGGGGGCAGGCCTGGGTGCCCGCCCGGCCCATGCGTGGTCGGTTATAGTCTATCCTATCGACCGCAGCCGGGCCACACCTCTTAGGGTCTTTTGTCCGATCGACATTTTGAGAAATACGCTGGGAGTGGGCCCGTGTCAATACATCCTGGAAAAGGAGGGGTTTGGCTCGGAATTACATCCCACGGCCGACCAGGTAACGCGCTGGGTCGAAAACCTGTTCAAGAAGAAAAGAGAAAAACAGGCCTCTGCCCAAATCGAGGAACGTTTCAAACAAATGGTAGAGCACATGAGGCAAACTCAGACGCGGATCAGGCAATACGGTGATTTTGCGAGGCAGCTGCGAAGGCTAAAGGACAAGCAAAAACCGAACAAAGCTGTTGCGGCCGCCTCAGGTAAGCCCGCCGTATGTCTGGCGGGTAAGCTCTGGGGCATAGTTGGCGATTTGGAACAAGACATCGTCATAAGGTCACAAGTCGCGAGGCCCTCTGAATCTGCTGCGCACCTGGCAGATAAGATTATTGCTCTTATTGGGCAAAGTGGTGCCCTCACACAATGTCAGGAACTGGGCTCGCAAATCCGCGCCATTGCCGCCGTTCAGGATAGGGCGCTGTCCAAATGCCGTATGGCAGTAAGACGGATAAGACAACAATGTATGATGGTCGCTTGCAGAGAACCACAAGCTGCTGATTTTGCCGGAGAGCTCCAGCAAATGGCCGAACAAATGTTACAGAAAAAGTGATTGGTCTATGCAGGTGACCAGGTTAACAGGTCATCAGATTATCAGGCGGCCTGATTTGCTGGTGTCCTGCTCCTTGGAGAGATGAAATGAAAACTTGTCTGACGCCAGTCAAGATTCAAAGACGCACCATGTTGAGAGTTTATCTGGCAATATTGATTCTCATTCCGGCTGCTTTAAAAGCAGGCTATGGCCAACAGACCCGTACCGGAGCCGAGGGGCCATTTACTCATTTATTTGACACAGGCACTTCGTCATCTGTTCCGCTGCCATGCAAGGTTCTGTCGAAGAGGACCGGCTGGACAAAATTGCCGGAGGACGAAGTTGCTCACGAATTTAAGGGCGATGTTGTTTTCATGAACGACAAGCTGGCCGTTGCCCTGCGCCGAGGGACCTGCGGTGCCGAAGTATATTCGAGAAGGGATGACGATTTCAAAATGCGGGGCCTACTTACACCGGTGGCCGAAGACCAGACTATCAACCTTTCGTCAGTAAAGATAGTGCAAAACAACCTGAACGGCGTGGCAGTCGATGCCACCATTAAGACGACAGATGGGCAAATTTTAATCTTGCGTTATGAGCTGCAAATGGGCCAGACGTTTATTAAGACCGAATCTGTGCGGGGCATAACGGTGCTCCGTACCCAGGCACCGTGCCGGCTTGCGGTACTGCCGGACTTTTTCGCCGATGATATAGTTATTGATGCTGAGGATATACCCGTCTCGAAAGCTGAATTGCCGAGCGAAAATTTCATAATGCATATGCTGGACGATGCCTGCACCCCCCTGTCTGCTGTCGCAGACAGCAAAGAGGGTGACGCAGCCACAGGTGGGCAGGCAATCCTTATGTGCGTATGGGACAAGCGCGGTGAAGATGTGCGGATTACACTGTCCGGCCGCGGCAGCAAAAGAGTTATAACCGGCTCAGAAATACACTATGGCAACGGGGGCAAGATATGGGTAGCCGTCATGGAAGATGAGGGAACGTGGCACATGCAGAAGGTCACGAAACGCGATGCCGGCAATGTTATTCAACTCGACTGGAAGATGCCGTACGCTGCGCAGTGGCGGGTCGATTGGAGACTCGACAATAACCTTACAGACAGTTGGGAAATGATTTCCCAGAGGCCGGATGGCGAATACGTTAGGCACGGCTGGTTCGGACAGCCGGAGTCGTTCGGAACTCCCGATTGGATGAGGCCCGGCCGGAAAAGGTGGACCACCGTGTTGGGCTGGTTCCAGTACCCCTGTTGGGTGGACATGAACGGCCAAGGTTTCCTGCAGCCACTAAAGAAAAAGCTGTGCTTCCAGGGACCAGCTATCATTTATCCGATAAATCGCTTGAAAGAGACTCCGATTGATAAATTTACGGTGGTCGATATTGTGCGCGAGACACTGGGCATGGGTCCCTGTGAGTATATCCTGGATGTGGAAGGACAGCAACAAGAATCTGCGGGTATCGCCACCTGTGCCGCCAGAGACATACTGGATGCTATCTACGAGAAAAAACAACAGAAGGCCAAAAGAGCTGAGGTGGAAAAGGCTCTGGTTGATGTGCTGGCTTTCGTACAGCACATCCGGGTGAGAATCGATGATTACGTCGCATTCGGGCGGCGAATGCAGAAATATCTGGCCGAACAGAAAAAGGCCCATCGGGAATTGGCTGAGCCGTTGGCAGAGATGGAGACAATTACTCACACGATTGATGAATACCTGGCCAAGAGAAAGGCAGAGATTAAAACGCCCGAATACGCAGTCAACCTGGTCGAGCAGTTTCGCACAGAACTCATTGATTATGAAGGAAAGGACGCCCTGGAAAAATGCAAGAAGATAACCGCAGATCTGGTACAGATTGGCGGCAATCAGGATGAGCTTGTGGGAGAATGCCGTATGGCCGTAAAAATATTGCGACAGCAGGCTGGATTGATGATGGCTACTGATTCTCGGATGGCAGATATCGCCAAGGAAGTCCGGCGCCGTACCCAGGAAATGCTGCGCAACCCGGTCAGTTACGAGGCGCCGAGGCATTAATATCAAGGCAGGAGAATATGAATGTTGAAAGATGAGTTCCTCCGTTGCCGGCCGAAGGCCGGTATGATCAGAGCCGCCGTTGGCGGTCTGCTGAGTTTGACCCTATTGACAGGGCTAATTGGAGGCTGTGGTGACAATGACGAACCTGCCCCACATATCCCCAAGCAGATCACGACGAAGACGGGTATAGAGATGATGCTCATACCGGGCGGGGAATTTATCATGGGGGACAGCCGGGGCGAGGATGACGAAAAGCCGGCTCATAAGGTGGAGATAAGCGCGTTTTATATGGATAAGTATGAGGTGACTCAGGAGGCCTACGAACGCATGATGGGTAGGAACCCGGCCAAATTCAAGGGCCCCGATAAGCCTGTAGAGCGGGTCAGCTGGTTTGGTGCCATCCAGTACTGTAATATGCGCTCTCTCAGGGAAGGTTTGACCCCGTGTTACGATCTGGAAACTCTGGAATGCAACTATGAGACTGATGGCTATCGTCTGCCGACGGAAGCTGAATGGGAATATGCCTGCCGGGCGGGAACACGTACGAAATACTCCTTCGGCAACGCGCCAGAGAAGTTGGGCCAATATGCCTGGTTCAAGGTAAACGCCAACAAAACCACCCATCCTGTTGGTAAGAAGAAGCCCAATCCCTGGGGTTTTTACGATATGCACGGAAGTGTTTGGGAATGGTGCAACGACCACTACGACGAAGACTATTACCAGAAAAGCCCTGTGGAAAATCCGAATGGTCCCTTTGTGGGAGACGAGCGTGTATTGCGCGGTGGAAGCTGGGCCAGCGGTGCCCAGAGCGCTCGCTGTTCGAGTCGGTATAGTGAGACTCCCGGATTCGCCGACGTGTGCTTCGGATACGAGGCGTATGGATTCCGATGCGTCAGAAGAGCAATCCAGGACGCATCGGGTCAGGGCGTAGCAAAATAGTTGTTATTCCAAAAGCAGAGAACAGAGGTTTGCCATGCCATATAACGTACGAATCGTCAGTACGTACCCGCCGCGAAAGTGTGGTGTAGGTACATTTTCACGTGATTTAGCCAGTGCGCTGGAAAACTTCACAGGAGAAGTGGGCCAGATAAGAGTTGCGGCAATCGATAAAGATAACCTGTCATATAACATTCCGGTAGACCTCGTCATTGGCCAGTACAGTGTGGAATCCTGGCATAAAGCCGGCGATGATATAATTGCCAGAGCGAGCGAGAGTGTTAATCCCACTGTTGTCCTGCTGCAGCACGAATACGGACTTGACCCGGATAAAGATGGCAACGATTCAAGAGGTACCAATTTTGTTGTTCTGGCAAAAACACTCCATAGGCAGGGCCTTATGACCTTAGTCTATCTGCATACCGTTCTTGACAGTCCGGATGAACATCAAAAAAAGGTCTTGCAGGACCTTGCCGACAACAGCGATGGCCTGCTTGTCACAACGGACAGCGCCGTTGACATACTCGAATCAGCTACTTATGCAATCAGCCGTTCAAAAATCAAGCATATAGACCATGGGATTCGAATGCAGAATCCCTCTCAATGGGACCGGTTGGCCCTAAAACAGGAATACGGGTTGGAAAGTCAGCTTCTGGTTACTACACTTGGACTTCACTCGCCGGGCAAAGGACTTCAGTACAGCATTCGCGCTTATGCCAGGTTCCTGGATGAGTCGTGTACGCAGGCCCAGAGAAAGAACTTGATATATTTGATTGCCGGGGCCTGCCATCCTGAATTTGTAAAAAGAGAGGGTGGAAGCTTATACCGAGAGTATCAGGCGACACTCGATCAGGCTCTTGAAGATTCAAAACTGAGGTGGTGCAAGGTCAAAGAGCTTGGTACCGCTGATTTTGGGCAATGCGATGTTGTCTTTCTCGAGGCTTTCCTGGATGAGAGCGCACTGATGAAGCTTTACGCCGCGACAAACGTCATGGTGCTGCCTTATCTTAACATGCAGCAGATATCGAGCGGCATATTAGCAGATACGGTGGGTTCAGGTAGAGTAGTTATAGCAACTAAATTTAAGTATGCGCTTGAGCTGATCAATTCGCAGGCTCAGGGTAAAACGGGCGTCATTATTGGCCCTCGTGCCAGAGGTATTTTAGTCGACCCCGGTGAACCTTCGGTCGAACAAATAGCTCAGGGGCTTGACTATCTTGTCTTCAACAAAGATGAACGTCTTAAGATGGAGAAGCGTGCTCACGAGAGAGGCTATCAGATGAGATGGCACAACTCGGCATGGGAGCTGTTGCAGTACATCCAATTCATCACAGAAAAACGCGAGATTGTCAGCGGTAGAGGAGTAGAATTCACCAGGGAAAGAGCATCGATTTTCCAGAAAAGAAACGCCCCACTGCTAAGAAAGCCCTGATGCTCGCTGACAATTGACTCGATTATTGACCATGCAAAAAAATAGACTTCTCCAACCTTCCGGCCTTCCTTCCAGCCTCCAGACTCCAGACTTCAGACTCAAGATTTGTATCTTTGGTCTTGTGTCTTGGGTCTTTGGTCTTGTACCGGTCTTCACCAATTGGGTTTGTTTGGGTTTGTTTTGAATAACGTTCGTTGTTGATTGTTCGTTGTTCTTTGTCATAATCCTTTTGTGAAAAAGCGTTTGCGCTCATTTGGGCCTTTGAAGAAATTGGGTTTGTTTTGGCTTTGTTTTTCATAATTAGTTCATAGTTCGTGGTTCGTAGTTCATTGATATAATTCACTGTTGTTGCTGAGGTTATGTTCATTTTGGGTATCTTGGAAACTGCCAGTAAATTGGCTTTGATTGGGTTTGAATTGGGTTTGTTTTCACCAAGTGTCCAATTGGATTTATTTTCATAATCCGTTGTATTATATAGATTTACGTTCATTTGACTTTTTCAAAAATTGGCTTTGTTTTGCATAAAAAGGGCCGATTTGTAGAGGATTCTCGACAATTGTAGAGCAAGTTGGGTGGCGCGCCGGGATCCATTTCGTTGTCATTTCGAGCGAAGCGCAGCGAAGTCGAGAAATCTGGCCAATGATTTGAATAAACCTACTCATAGCCACAAAGGCACGCTCGGGGCAGGCTCTGATGCGGAATAGCGATTCTTGTTTAAAGTTATGGATGCTCGTAACGATACTTGCTGTAGAAGCTTGAAGCTTGTTTTTTCGTGTATCCAGTTACCAGTTTCCAGCTTCGATACAAGTT
>JAUXAL010000059.1 GCA_030619925.1 Phycisphaerae bacterium
TTCGTGTCAGGCGAGACTGAAACAATGGGGCCTTATGTTCAAGTTGTACACGGATGACCATGACGGCTACTTCAATGAAGGCTGGGGCGTGGGTGAGACGACATTGTGGCCGAATGCACTGCGGCCGTATTACAAGGAAAATTGGAATATGCTCCTGTGCCCGACGGCCACGCGAGAGATGGAAGGCGGTGGTGACTGGGGCACGTTTAAGGCCGCTTGGCGCGACATAGACCTTCCCGAAGGCGGTTCGTACCGTTACCTCTTCAGCTATGGCATAAATTCCTGGACGAACTATATGCATGCAGCCCGCGGCGATCGTTTGGAAGAATGGTTCTGGAAGAGTGCTCTGAACGTTAAAGGCGCAAATAAAATACCGGTGTTCGGTGATTGCACATGGCATGACGCCTGGGTACGTCACACCGACGAGCCGGTGAGCCATATGGATGCTTTCGGGATAGGCAACCAGGGCACAAGCGGGGAAATGAACCATTTCTGCATCGACCGGCACAACGGCTTTATTAATTTGCTCTTTATGGACTGGACCGTCAGAAATACCGGGCTCAAGGAGAATTGGACATTGAAATGGCATCGCGCATACGACAAAGCAGGTCCGTGGACAAAAGCCGGTGGTGTCCTGCCGAGCGACTGGCCGCGATGGCTGCGACGTTACAAAGATTACTAAAAAATAGCCATTGTACAAGAAAGGCCGGTCTAAAAGACCGGCCTTTCTTATTGATTCCTATCGATTAGTTATCTTTGAAAGCTCGTCTTTAAATTGCAGAAGAAAGGTATAATGCACATTATTCACAATCAAAGGCGCAGAATTTCTGTCTATCGTGGAGGATTTACTCAGTTAGAAACAGACATCTCTAACAGGGAGAGTAAAAGATTTCCAACGGGCCCCGTTAGAGGAAAGTTCTCTAATGGGGCGGGTTTCACGTTAATAGAGCTTCTGGTGGTAATCGCTATTATTGCACTATTGATGGCGATATTGATGCCGGCACTACAGCGCGTAAAGAGACAGGCACGAATAGTCGCCTGCCAGGGAAACCTGAAACAATGGGGTCTTATCTTTGCGATGTACGCGGATGACAACGACGGCAAGTTCATGAGAAGTCTCGGGTATAATATTGAGGGTTTTATGTGGATAAAAGCGCTGCGCCCGCTCTACCGGGACCCTAAGCTGCGGCTCTGCCCGATGGCCGCAAAAATAGAAAAGGAGGAAAGGCCGCTTCGACATAAGGCCTGGAGCTGGCACGGTGATGACGGCAGCTATGGGATAAACGACTGGATTTATGACCCGGCACCAGAAAGGGCATTGGTTGGTAAACGCCCGGCTGAAAATTTCTGGAGGACTCCCAATGTTAAAGGTACAGGCGATATACCGGTGCTTTTAGATGCCTCCCATCCTCACGGTGGTCCCGAAAACACCGACCCACCACCGGAATATAAGGATATCCCACCGGTTTGGGGTCTGGGAAACAGAATGGGGCATTACTGCATCGACCGACACGACGGACATGTAAACAGCGTCTTTCTGGATTGGACCGTCAGAAAGGTAGGACTTAAGGAGTTGTGGACGTTGAAGTGGCATCGTGCATTTGATACAGCCGGCCCGTGGACCACAGCCGGTAATGTCCAGCCTTCTGACTGGCCGGTGTGGATGAAAAATCTTAAAGATTACTAAAGAAATGACAGTTGGACAAAAAGGTCGGTCTTAAAGGACCGGCCTTTTTTATTGGTTCACGGTTGAAAATAAGTCAGTCTAATACTTTATACTCCCGACTTTAATATTGCAAAAGAATCAGATTTGAGGTATACTATCTTATCAGCAAAATAGGTAAAAGAATGAAGAAAACAAGATTAACAGAACAGAAAGCCGGTCTTGCACATCCTTACGAGGGACAAGCGAGAGGTCAATAGAAAAAAGGGGTGTCATTATGGACAGACGAAGGGGCTTCACGTTAATAGAACTTTTGGTGGTGATCGCTATTATTGCGCTATTGATGGCGATACTGATGCCTGCCCTGAACCGGGTGAAGGGCCAGGCACAGAAGGTTAGCTGCCAGGCAAGACTGAAACAGTGGGCCCTTTTGTTCAAGCTATATACTGACGACTACGACGGCTACTTCAATAACAGGGACGTGAGTGGGGGGAGGTGGATGACTGCACTGCAGACGTACTACAAGGATGATGCGAAGATGCTCCTGTGCCCGACGGCCACAAGACTCATGCAAAACTTTTCCGACTGGGGCACCTATAAGGCTGCCCCGCTCGACTCTTATATCTTCAGCTATGGCATAAATTCCTGGACTAACTCCGTGACTCAAGACCGTGGCGCTCGTTTGGTGGAATGGTTCTGGAAGAATGTCCAGAACAATACAACTGTAATACCTGATACCAGGGAGCCCGCCGGCAGACCAGTTAGTACAAATAAGATACCGGTGTTCGGCGATTCCACATGGTATGATGCCTGGCCTCGCCACATCGACGAGCCGTCTTCGCATATGGATGCTTTCGGGATAGGCAACAAGGGCACATCGGGGGAAATGAACCATTTCTGCATTGACCGGCACAATGGGTTCATTAACCTCCTTTTCATGGATTGGTCCGCGAGAGATGTAGGACTCAAGGAGTTGTGGACGTTGAAATGGCATCGTGCGTATGTCACAACCGGTCCGTGGACAAAAGCCGGTGGTGTCCTGCCGAGCGACTGGCCGCGATGGCTGCGACGTTACAAAGATTACTAAAAAATAGCCATTGTACAAAAAAGGCCGGCCTAAAAGACCGGCCTTTCTTATTGGTTCACGGTTGAAAATAAGTCAGTCTAATACTTTATACTCCCGACTTTAATATTGCAAAAGAATCAGATTTGAGGTATACTATCTTATCAGCAAAATAGGTAAAAGAACGAAGAAAACAAGATTAACAGAACAGAAAGCCGGTCTTGCGCATCCTTACGAGGGACGAAGTGGGAGGTCAATAGAAAAAAGGGGTGTCATTATGGACAGACGAAGGGGTTTTACGCTAATAGAACTTTTGGTGGTAATCGCCATCATTGCACTGTTGATGGCGATATTGATGCCGGCACTACAGCGGGTAAAGAAGCAGGCAAGGACGGTTGCCTGTCAGTCCAATCTGAAACAATGGGGCCTTGTCTGGGCAATGTACACAGAGGAAAACGACAGCAAATTCCCCGATTATATGGGTTTCGGTTGGATGCAAGCGCTGGTGGAATACTACTCTAACAGTGAAAAGCTGCTCTACTGCCCGACAGCCACAAAAAGAAGGTCAGATGGGGTCCCGATCCGGTACTCAATCATTGAAGATGGTCAGGGAAGAAAATGCGGCAGCTATGCACTAACTGAGTGGCTTTATGATAGTCAGGATACCAGTGGCGGTCGGCGCCTCGAGGATTACTGGAGACATACCAATCATAAAGGCTTGAACAACGTACCGGTTATGGCTGATGGTGTGTGGCGTGCCGACGGCCAGCCGTACCCCCAGGACGACCCTCCGTCGTATGAGGGAGAGCCACGAACAGGAGTTGGTACGGCTGGAAATGAAATGCGCATTTTCTGCGTCAACCGACACGAAGGGGGCATAAATGTCCTGTTTATGGATTGGACCACCAGAAAGGTTGGACTCAAAGAATTATGGACACTGAGGTGGCATCGCAACTTCAACATATCAGGTCCCTGGACCAGAGCCGGCCTTGCCCAGCCGTCTGACTGGCCGCAATGGATGAGAAATTTCAAGGATTACTAAAAGAATAACCGTCGCACAAAAAGCCGGTTTTTTGGAACCAGCCTTTCTTAACACAAATGAAACGTGTAACATTATGCACGAACGAAAAGCATTTACGCTAATAGAACTTTTGGTGGTAATTGCTATCATTGCGCTATTGATGGCGATATTGATGCCGGCACTGCGGCGGGCAAAGGAGCAAGCTAAGCGTGTCTATTGTGCCAGCAACCTTCGGCAAATGGGGACGGCCCTGGTGATGTACTGCGATGGTTATGATGGGCGGCTTCCGGGTCTGCAAGACGGGGACCCGTGGAAGACGTATGTGGCTTACTGGAAAGGCCCTGCCCCAGACGAACACATCCCGGTGCAATTTGGGCTGCTGTATAAGCATGGCGGGTGCCGCGACGCCAAGGTGTTTTACTGTCCAAGCGTAGATGTCCGGGCACCCTGGAAGGGCCACAGATATGAGTACTACGTTGCTGACGGCAAGCTGTGGGGTACTATTCCACCGCCCGGCAACCTGAAAGACGATAAGGTTCGAACAGCCTATAATTACTATCCGCAGGGCCGGGGCCTTGAAGATGGTTATCCGCCGGTTGCCAAGAAGATCACCGATTTGGCTTCGGCCAGGGCGGTGATAGTGGACCTCATTGCGTCCTCAAATTTCGGCAGAGGGGAGATGCCCCACCATATGGGAGGCACTGCGGGGTTGAATGCGCTGTTCGCAGACGGCCACGTATACTTAACGGGCGGCGTGGACCTTTTTGAGAGTATAGACATCGGCCACGACTGGCCTCTGTTCAAAGAGATACTTTTTTCATTGGAACCGTGAGAAGGCCGGAAACAGTGAACACCACAAAGGAGCTTTTAGACTATTAGATATATCGGCAGGCTTGATATTGCCGAGGCCGGTCTCAAAGACCGGCCTTTTTGTTGGTTCACGCTTGAGAGCAGATTGGCATTTGCTAATAGATAATCGCGGTCGCTTCTTCAATCTTCTTGATGACGTCGGCGGCATCGGCGGAGTAAGGTACGTAACCATCAAAGCCCTTCTGCAGCAGGGCCGCGGACTCAGAATCGCTCAACTGGTTCGCAATCGCTATAATCTTGATAGTCTGCAAATCCTCATTGGTACGAATGCCCTGGCAGATACTCGCCGCATCTATGCCTTCAGCCAAAAGGCTTACCAGCACCACATGAGGCGCAAATGCCTGGACGACCGTCCCTGTCTCAAAATTGGTCTGGACGGTCTGCACTTCGTAGTCTGCCCTGCTTTGCAAAGCATCTGCCAAAGCCAAGGCCGTTTTCTCGTTGCTGTCTGCTACAAGTATTCGGATTTTGCCGACCGAAAGTCCCGTGGTGGGCATATTATGCACTTTCATAAAGCGAATCAATTCGCTGACAGGTATTCGCCGGTCCTTGCTGCCGGGTATGCGATAGCCCTTCAACTGGCCGTTATCAAACCACTTGGAGACTGTTCGAGGAGCAACGTGACAAATTTTAGCAACGTCGCCTGTCGTCAGTACGTTTTTGCCTTTTGCCATTTCCTGATTCCCATCACTATGTATTTACGCTGTATTTTATTCGGTTTTAAATCAAGGGCTGTTTAACATAGAATTTGTAATTTTCAACCCCCTACCGTTTTGCTTCGCAAAAGGCAAGTAGCGGGGGCAAATAAACAGTTTCTCAGTAATACCACGTCCCATAAAAGTGCCCAGCACCTACTTTGAAAGTTCGTGGTTTATTGAGTAGACCTTGGGGGGCAAAAACGATATATGGAGTTGGCTTTATATAAGCTAATGAAATTTCAAAGTAGGTGCTGGGTTGATTTATCGGCCACAGGCATTACAATTTCGTGAGACGTCCCTGTGCTGTTGTCGCCTCCGCCGGTTTGCTTCGACTTCGGCAAGCTCAGTCGAGTCGCTCAGCCGAGGCGCAAAGGCGAAGAAGCGGACGAGGAGATTTTTTTATGCGGATATACTTATCCCGGCCGGATATCACCGAGAAAGAAATCGAGGCGGTCTGTGCCGTGCTTCGCAGTCCCAGTCTTTCGCTCGGCCCACAACTGGCAGAATTTGAGCAGGCTTTCGCCAAGTACATCGGCACAAAGCGGGCTGTCGGCGTCAATAGCGGGACCAGTGGCTTGTTTTTGTGTATGTTGGCACTGGGGATTGGGCCGGGCGATGAGGTCATTACTACGCCGTTTACTTTCATTGCTTCTGCAACTTCTATTATGATGGCCGGTGCCAGGCCGGTCTTTGTCGATATTGACCCTGTAAGTCTGAATATCGACCCTGCCAAGATCGAAGCGGCGATTACCGCCAAGACAAAAGCCGTTCTGCCTGTGGAGGTTTTCGGCAATCCTGCCGGCCTTGACAAGGTCTGTGAAATCGCTCAAAAACGCAATCTGAGCGTAATTGAAGACAGTTGTGAAGCATTAGGCTCGGCACTGGATGGAAAAAAGGTCGGGACATTCGGCACGATGAGTGTATTCGGCTTTTATCCCAATAAGCAGATAACCACCGGCGAGGGTGGAATGATTCTGACCGACGACGATGGTCTGGCAGATATGTGCGTATCGCTTCGCAATCAGGGACGGGGCAAGGGCAGCGGTTGGCTGGGCCACGACAGGCTGGGCTATAACTTCCGACTCAGCGACATAAATTGTGCGCTTGGCATTGTGCAGCTTTCGAGAATAGACCAAATCAAGGCCAAACGCCGGCAGGTTGCAAAATGGTACCAGGAAATGCTCGCAGATGACGACCGATTGATAGTGCCCACCGAGCCGAATGGTTGCGATATGAGCTGGTTTGTTTTCGTTGTCCGGCTCGCAGATGGTTTTGCTTTAGAGCAGCGCAACCGGATTTTGCAGGCCATGAAAAGCCGGAATATTCAGGTCGGCAATTATTTTCCACCTGTGCATCTCCAACCGTTTATGGCCGAGCGATTCGGCTATAAGCAGGGCGATTTCCCTGTTACCGAAGCCGTCAGCAGGCGCACTATCGCTCTGCCGTTTCATAATAATCTGACCAAAGATGAGACGGCAATTGTCTGCAAAACACTGAAAGAAGTTTTAGACAAAAATCAGCCATAGATTATACAGTCTGCCATTTTCTCAAAAGCCGGCATCCATTCCTTTATTACTCAAAGTGAGCAAATTTAAGCCAAATAATGGAGTAAATAGCATAATCTTTGCACTTTAGCGTTTGGCACTTGCGGCTTTTTTTATTAAATATTATGTGGAGGCAAAATCAAAAGGCTGGCGGAGGGAACCAGCCGAATAAAATGTGTCTTAGTGAGGGGAGAATTTTTATGAAAGATTCTTGGAATATCAAAAAATTAGTTTTTCTGCTGATAGTCTATCTTGCCGGCTTTGTGGGTAAAAGCACTACCGCCCCACCGTCTTATAACAATCCGAACAATCCGACTGAGGGGGCCTGCGAAACATCGAAATAAGTTTTGGTCAGCCATAGATACACAGTTTATCGCAAAAGCCGGCATCCATCCTCCCCAACATCCTGCTTGGCCAATGACAAGATACGGAGGGGCTCCAGACCGATAATTAATAAGCAGAAAATTCTAAGGTAAATAGCATAGTTTTCGCATTTTGCGCTTGTCATTTGCGGCCTTTTATGTTAAATTTTTAATAGAGGCAAATCCAAAAAGGCCGACGGGGGAACGGCCGATAAAATGTGCCTCAGGAAGGGAGAATCTTTATGAGAGGCTGGAGAATCAAATTCGTTTTTCTGCTGGTGGTCTATTTCGCCGGCTTTGCAACCGCAGTTTACTGCCTTGCACCTGTGCCTGAGGACCGAGCCGGCCGACTTTATGATGAAAAGAGCTTTGTATATTCAGCGTTCAAGTCGGACGAGTTCGCAAAATCTTTTAATACAGGGATGCACAAGTGCATTGATTTTAGTAAGAATGCTGCCAGTCGTGCAGGCGAATTCATAAAACAAAAGCTCGATGAAAGGCAGCTTCAGTAGCTTCAAACTGATGACTAAACAGTAACGAAGCTGACTGGTGATACGTAAGCGACCCGTCCTCCGCAATAGCTCTGCTACGGATGGCCGAGGCGCTGCTTCGCAGAGTAGTATTAGCTCTATCGCTATTGCTAACATACATTCGTATATACGTTACGGAAGTTTCTGCGAGGGGGGGCGTATATGCCACATTGATTGGCCGTGGGCCGCTGGGGGCCCACGGCCTTCAAAATATCACCACAATTTATAACGACTTACTTTTTGCGACGATCAAACCTGCCATTTTACTCTAAAGAGAATTACATTTTCCCGCCAGATTCATTTTTCACTCAGAAAAGCACAAAAAAAAGCTGCCGAGCGAATCACCCAGCAGCTTTTGTAAATGAACGGTGAGTAGACGAGTGTGAATCTTTTTTTTGCTATTCTTCTATCACTGTTGCTCCTTCAGGAATCTCAAACTCAAATATGTCATCGGGAAGTTTTTCGAAGAAAATAATTCTTTGGAAATTCATAGAAGGAGTACCTTCACGACGGGTGTTATGCCATCCCTTGGCACGCACAGGCAGATTTGTCTCCAGGTCAATCTCCAGCCACCAGGACTGGCCCTGGGATGGATTAGAGAGGGTGATAAATGCGCAATCTCGACCGGTTACTGCGTCTTTGCCGTACATAACCTGCCAATCCTGCATAAACTCCTGTACTTTCGACAGGTAGTCGCCGCAAGGCCAGATACTCGACTCGATGCTACGACCCGACTGAACCCGCACGGTATTGTTCTTTGGATCGTATTTGTAAGTCATACTGTTACAGACGCTCCAAACCGTTCCATCGCCTGCTTCAATTCTGAAATTCTCTGATCTGGTTCTTTCTTCATTTGCCTGCATCCAGAATTCTACAGACATGTTTTCACCGTCCTTGAGCACCAAATCCTCCCCGCGAGAAATCTTTTCGATTGGCACACCGAAAACACCGCTCAAATAGATACCACTGAACTGGTCGAGCGCTTTGATAGTATCCTCAATAGCCCAGGCGGGTGTCACAGTTCTATCCAGGATTGTTACTGTTAGTACAACAGCGACAATTATCACTGCTGCTGTGGCTAATTTTGTCATATTACTTTTCATAATTATTCTCCAAATCTTTAAGGGGTGTTGTTTGTGCCGAGGCTGCTTTGTAAGAACACGGAGGAGGTCCTGTTCGAGTTCGTCACGGTGTTCAGCATTTGGATTGTCGTCGAACTTGATTCCACGAGCAAAATCTTCAAATTGTCTTTCGTCATTGTTCATTTTCGATTACCTCTGATTTCTCTGTGAACTCTGTGGCTAAAACCTTTCGCAGCTTGGCAAGTGCCCGCGCTAACTGGCTGCGCACTGTACCGGCGCCGCAACCAAGCACCTCGGCAATTTCGGTCAATTTCAAATTCTCAAAGAAACGCAGTGTGATGATAGTTTGGTACCGCGGCCTTAGAGTGAGCACAGCTTCTCTCAAAAGAGCCAATTTCTCTGCCGATACATCTGTTGAATTTTGGTTATTAACCTGCTCATAAGCTCTTTTGAGCAAAACATTCCGACGAGCAGCTTGTCGTAAATGGCTATTGACTGCATTGGTCGTGATTTTATAAAGCCAGTTGCGAAACTGCTGTTCGCCCCCCCTGAAGCGGCTGAAGTTTTCAACAACGCTCAGAAATACCGCAGAAGTAACATCCTGGGCTGTCTGCCTCTCAAAAAGCCGGTGCACGCAGTAGCGAAATACCGCATCGTAATGCCGGCGATACAATTGAACAAAGGCCGCAGGGTCGTTGCGGGCTTGGGCTATTAACTGGCCGTCGTCAGCCGCTTTGCTGTCACTATCCACGTGAATCACTCTCTCAAGTTTACAGGTGCCACCTATCATCACCATTATAAATGCGCGCCGGATAAAAACGTGGCAAAAAAAACAAAAATCCACCACAGATTACGCAGACGAAATAAAGCTTTGACACCGAATTCTGTGATTGAAAAACTAAACGCTATACGCTATACGCTAAACGCTATGAGCAAGTTATATGGTTTGATATTTGACATCGACGGCGTAATTGCCGACACCGAAGCAGTCAATGCAAGGGTCTCTATCAAGGTTTTTGCTGAACTGTTCGGCATCGAGGGCGTTGTGCGCGAGGATTTCGAAGCGGGACTTGGCCGGGGAGCCGAGGAATACGTCAAAGCCGGTGCCGGCGTTCACGGCCTGGAACTGACCGGAAAACAAATCAAAGCAGCAACACAATTGCGTCAGGAATATTTCCTCAAGATTCTAAGCGAAGAGCCGCTGCCGCCCTTCGGCGGCGTATTGGAATTGATGGCCAAGGCAATGCAAAGGCAGGATTTTCGAGTGGCTATCGCGACGTCCGGAACGCTTGAAAAATCCCGTGCTGTTTTGAACGCTGCGAAGGTTCCATACGAGAAGATGGTTTATATAAATGGAAACGACGTCAAGAATAAAAAGCCCGACCCTGAGCTTTTCCTGCTCGCCGCCCAGCGCTTGGGTATCGGACCGGCAAGCTGCGTTGTAATAGAAGACGCTCCCAACGGCGTACAAGCCGCCATGTCCGCCGGGGCCAAATGTATCGCCGTTACAAATTCCACAAACGCTGCGAATCTGCGACAAGCTGATCTAGTTTGCAACTCTCTTGAGCAGATCGACCTTGAGACAATCATCAAGCTGATTGAGACCACATCGCTGTAACTCGCCTTACTTTGCAGGCGGATTATCTGGCATTTCCCTGAGAAAGATATCGCCGTCCAGGCTGCTGAGGATGTGGCTTTTTGAAGATTCACCGCTGGACAGTCTCATTCGGACCTCAGGAAAAATTACCGTAACGGTTTTGTTGCCCATTGGATTGTAAATAACCGTGCCGTTCTCGAATTGCCGAACAACGGTTCCATCGGGTCTGTTGAGGCCTTCGGAAACAGGTTTGCCCAGAGTCTTGTTCCAGAATGGATACCAGTTGTGCAGATGGTCCCCAACCGGCAGCGGGTTCGGATCGGAAAACAAACAGTACCCGTCGGAGCAGGTAAGGGTCAGCGTGGTAACGGCCCGCATCAGGTTCAGGTCATTCCGGGATTTGTGGTACCACGTCTCAACGCAGTTGACCCGCGGCTGACGCAGATTGTTCTGGGCCCATTTAAGAGTCGCGGCAATCTTTTCCCAATGCTTCGGCTTTCTGTTTCTGGTGCATTCCATAAAATAGCCGTTTATGTAAGGGGCCGTCCTGGGAGCTGTGCGGTCATTCGTATTGGTAATGATTAAGTATTCGTCACCGATGGCCTTTCTGACCGCCTTTACCAGGGCAAGGCGATGCTCATCGTCGGACCACCAGTCGAGCATTACGCCGTCAACGACACCCGATTCCACGACCGCCCCGGCACGCCGGGCGACATGCCGGCGGAACTGTGGATTAGTAAAATCCAGGCACAGGAACCCCCCCTCAGCCCATCCTTTCACTATCCTACCCCGCTCATCACGCAGCCACCATTCGTGGTTCCGCGGCAGAAAGCCCCTCCCCGCATCACGATATCGTATCTCCGCAATTAGGATTATATTGGGATTCAATTTCAACAGTGCCCTCCGCTTCTCGCGTGCTTTCTTGATACTTTCCGGCCTGAGTGCCTCGCCAAGACCCGCGGGGCTCTTGTCCCACACTAAGCCGAACCAGCGAACTCCGTGCCAGACAAGGTCGTGCCGCGCTGTCGTTACGAGAGTGTCCTCGCCTCTGATGTTGTCCGCCCGGCTCCACGCCTGAAAGACAGAAGGGAAATCCCGCCCCGCAATCCTCTCGGCGATAGACTTCTCCCCGACCCCGACCCTATCGTGTTTCCCCCCAGCCGGACAAACAGAACCCGCCGCTGCAAACACAACCACCAAAAGTAAAACCTTCTTCACGTTTCTGTCCCCCGCTCAAGGTCAATCACCCAGACAGAGCTTAGCTTCTTCTTTATTATCTCTGTCGCCAGGTTGACCCAGCTCCTGCATTCATCGAGCACGACACTGTCGCTGCTGGCCACAACAGCAGCGCTTTTTTTCAGTTTTGCATCAGGGCTCAGGAGAAGCTCAATCTCCCAGTTCCAGCTACTTTTTCCGGCCAGCTCACCGATTAGCGTTTTTAGTCGGCCACTGTTGGATACCGGGCTATCCAGCAGCCAGAGCGCCTCAGCTACTGCGATTTCTTTTAGAAACCGGCCTATAAGCTGCACAGCCGGTATCGTTTCAGTAACTTTGCGATATGTTCCGTGTATGCTCGCCAGGTCCCGATAGCAGCCGTCACGTCCCTTAAAAATCACGCCGCCACTCATCGCGGCTTCAATGGTAATCAATACATTATAGCCATCGATGATAATTAGCTGACCGGCAAGATTGTTTAGTGCGACACAACGCTGGCTTCGAGAGGTGAGCTGCTGGTCGGAGCAGGCACTGCGCATAATGGCCAGCCGTTGTCTTTCTGTAAGTGAGAACCTGTCACCGACCAGTTTTAGAGCACTCTTTTCTGCATAACCTTTTGTCCGCAAAAGTGAGAAATCGGCAATCGCCGCTCGCAAATCGTCAATTGCCTCGGCGGCGAACAATTTCTCATCTGCCGGATGCGGGCCTCTGTGTGTTCGCTTATCAGGCATTAAGAAAGCTCCTCAATCCTCTTATATTCTTTTGCCCTTCTTGCGGGCCTTATTGATCTGCTTTCGGCTGCGATGCTGATACTCACGAAGCGTCTCAATCTCGTATTTTTTTAACAGCTCCCTCGCGCTGACGCCGGGCCTTACCGCCTTAAACAGCCACCACGGCGCCAGGTCTTCGTCGCTCAGGTTCCGCTCAACCTCTATCTCGTCGCTATGTTCGGCAAGCATTTTTTTGACCTTTTTGCGGTTGAAGTCGTGGTGGGCAAAGGTGCGGTCCAAATCCAGGGTCGCGATGAACTGTTTCGGACGTGGCTTTTCAACATTCTCAAGAGTTTTGCCGGTAATGTCGATTATGTTGCCGGCCCCCACCGGCACAATATAGTAATGATAGAGTATGGCGTAGGCGTTCAGCGGCGAACCACCTCCGTAGGCGCTCGGCCAGAAAACTATATCCACATCCAGAGCATCGCATTGGCGCCAAAGCTTTGCGAAGTTGAGGTCGAAGCACGTTAGAATGCTTATCCTGCCGAAATCGGTCTCGAAAATCTTCACGCCCTCGGTGCTAACGTGCAGTCCTTCGCCCCAGAAGACAAAAATCTTCCGATAGTAACCGGCCACCCGGCCCTTGCGGTCGATAAGAACAGCCGTGTTGTATTGCTTGTCTCCTGCCTGTTCTCGTATCGGGCAGATAACGTACATATTGTACTGCCTGGCGAGTTTTGCCACGGCTTTCGTAGTTGGTCCGGGAATAGGCTCAGCCTCAGTGCCGGCGAACTCCTCCGGCAGACAAGCGATGTCTACGCCGTTCTTTCCAGCCGTATGCAAGTGCTCAATCGCCAGTTTTAGTTTGGCTTCTCGCTTACCTCCAAACCCGATACAAATCGCCGCCACCTTGACCTGTCTGCCAGGCAGTTTCTCTCGGTCCAGCTGCGGGACAGCCTCGGCGGCCCAAACATCTTGCGGGCAGACCGGGCCGGCTAAAGCCGCAATAAGAAGACAGGCGAGATATGCTATGAAAGTTCTCATCGTCTTTTCCTTCACGCCCTAAAGCTTCCATTTTTTCAGTTGAAAATCCGCTGTTTGTATATGGTTTTACGGTGCTGTATCAATAGTCCAGTGTACACGCTTCGGCGGCGATGTCAAAAACAAATTGACATAACCGCTGGCCGTTCCTACTATTAACCGGTGGTCATTGTGGGTCCGCCGTATGCGGACGTGGAAATCCTGTTTATAATGCTTTAGATTACTTCGCTTCGCAATGACGAAAAACGCAATACGAAATACGATATACGCAATACGAAACTAATGGCGAGCCATAATTTAGCACATATCAAGATAGACGATTTTGAAATCATCGGCTATTCGGTCGCGGGTGAGGAGACCGTGGTCGCAATCCCGCAGCTGGACGTCTGCTTCGATGTCGGCAAGGCCCCCGACCAGATTATTTCGGTAAATAATATTCTGCTCACACACGGGCATATGGACCACGCCGGGGGTATCGCATATTATCTGTCCCAGCGAAATTTTTCCGGCCAGTCCCCGGGAACGATATTAGCTCCTCAAAATCTGTTAGGGCCTATGAAGAAAATAATCGATGCCTGGGGCTACCTGGACGGCAGTAAAATACCGGCCAATCTCGTCGGCGTAAAACCCGGCGACGAATACCAGATAAAGCCGAATCTCTTTACGAGGGTATTCCCAACAAAGCACAGCAAAGGCTCCGTCGGTTACAGCGTAATCGAAAAGCGAAAAAAGATTAAGCCCGAGTACGCCGCCCTTACGGGACCGCAAATAGTTGAGTTAAAAAAACAGGGCATCGAAATCGACTACCCGCTCGAAATTCCAATCGTCAGCTACATCGGCGATACGCAGTACGTTGACTTTTCACAATTGAAATACATCGTTGAAAGTAAGATATTAATCGCCGAGTGCACGTTCTACGAGGACGAACATGCCGGAAGGGCCGAAGCCGGAAAACATATGCACATCGATGAATTTGCAGCGCTGCTAAATAAACTGCAAAACGAGCATATTGTCATCACACATACGACGCTGCGAACTGCTCTGTGGCAGGTCCACAGGATATTAAAAGAGACTCTGCCGCCGGAAAAATATGACAAAATCACCGTGCTTATGGCCAACAGGCCGAACCTGCGGGAAACCGCAGACTAAATCCGCCGAAGGCGGATAAATATTCAGCCCCACATTTGCGTTCCTGCAAAGCGGGGTCCCTTCACATGGGGTTCTTACTCTCAATTTTGCTTCAACTCAGTTGACTTTTTCGCCGGGGCCGTTTATTCTTCAGTGGTGCTGAGGTAACCTTGTAATCCATGAAAGATTTGAGATATTATATGGAAACCATATAATCCGTAGTTCTACCAACAGAAGAAAGGGAGAGAAATGAATGCTTCAGAAATCTTTGGTTTAATTATCAGATGTACCGGCCTTGCTCTAACGCTTCTCGGAATCCATGACGTCTATCGAGCCCTAATAATGCTGGTGCAAGCTATTTCTATCACATCCTTTATGCCTCTCCTATTCGGCGTCCCTGCTCTGTTATTGGGTATTTGGTTCCTGCGTGGTGCTCCGTGGCTGTTGTCATTCAGCTATCCGCAAGATCAAATAAAAGGAAAATAGCGAAGAAAAGTAGGGTGGGGCTTGCCCCACCGTTCTGTCTCGTCAATTACAGCTGTTCCGGTGCATAGGTTCGGTGCATTTGCTATTTAGAAAGAGTCCATTTCAACGACCTTCAATTCATCCGAGTCCCCAAGCTGATAGCTAAAAGCACCCGCCTGTGGGAACTCTATGGCGGCGACCTGTTTGGCATCATCATAATCAACCCAAAACGTGCGATTTTTTCGCCAGTGCAACTCGCCACCGAGAGGGATTTTAACCATCTTATAATCCGAGACGCGAACTGCAATCAGGCTAAACCAGGTTTGAAAGACAACAATGTCACTGTGGGGCGACCAACGTATCTCCTGGATAAAATCCACGTCTTCCGGCAGTCTTGCGATTTTCTCAGAATAGTTTACATCGTTACGGCAGATATAGAGATGGTGGTTCGGGGGGTCGAAGGATGGTTTATCGACAACATACGCCTCATACCTGCCGTCGGGTGACAAGGCTGATTGAACAATGTCGGGGCCGGCAACAACTGCCTTGAGGCAGCCGTACACAAAGGGCATCAAAAAAATAAACACCATTCCCAAAACAATATATGCGGGCGACAAAATAACTGCGGGAATCAAGGACCGGATAACCAATTTCATTTTCCGCTCGCTTCGTCTTAACAACCTGAGGCCCCACGGAATACCGATGAGAGTAAATACCAGGAAAAAAGAGCTTGATAGGGAAAATACGCCGATGGTGCGGATAGCAATCCCTAAGGAAGCCCAGTGTCGAGAGTTCGTCCAGCCGTAAAGCAGCCAACACGTTGTCCCAAGCCATCCGATGATGCCGCAAAACCCAATGAAAAGCATCACGGTGATAAAACGGTCGCTGCGAAAAGTCTTTCCAGAACTCATGGTCAACAGCTCGCCTTCTATAATTTCTCCTAATCCAGGGCCCTGGCCCCGAACCTTCGAGAGCTCTTCGTTCAATATACTTACGTCGCCCTAATGTTCCCACGCGAATTTGCTGAAATCACCGGTTCCGAAGTCCTCTACTGAACGGCTGGACAGAGAAAGCCCTGTATCAAGCTCTATCTCGTGTGTTCCGGATGGTATGATCACCTGCACCCAGTCGGTACCTGAGCTGACGTTCGATAAGGGTGGGCCGCCGTCCAGGGACACGCCAACGATCCCGGGGTAGTAAAACGTGACAAGAGTGCCGGGAGAAATGATCCTGCCGGCCGTACCGTCGAGATAAATACTGACATCGTTCAGGGCCTCAAACCCCACACGAGGCGTGAAGCCGTCGTCCAGAGATTGTCCTTTCCGCACGAAATAGGAGGTCAGCAATCCGCGCTCCAGGCGGTACCAAGCCGCGAGGCCCATGAATGAAACGCCGTTATACGTGACCACGCTCGTTCCAGCCGACTCCAGCGCGATGTCCTCGACCGAGCGAGTCAGGGCGATGCTCGCCCCCGTGTAAGCGCCTGCCGAAATTCTCGTCATCGCTGCCTTATTGTGCGTGTCGTCATGCGGAAACAGAATCGTCACGATGTTGCGACTGCCATTGATGTCCGTGTCGTAGGTCGAGTACAGGTACCGGCCGACAAAGGATTTGTTGCCACCGGAAGCCAGAAGGCCATCCTTGACGCTCGTCGATGCCGGTGCTGTGCCAAGGAAGATGCTTAGATAAACATCGTGGCCGCTGTGTGTGTAAGGACCTATCCTCCACTTATATTCACGGTCCGCTGAAACAACGGTGCAATCATCCGAGTTAGGGTGCAACACAACGTTCACCGGGCTACTTCGCCTGTCGGCACGGGCTTCGTCGAAAAGAATCCAGTAGCCGTTGACGCGATCCCGGGCATGGATGAACACAAGGTTTCGCTGGTGGTGGCCGCCGGAAAGCGCGTTGCCTGAGTCGCCGCTGGCGTAATCGAAACCAGGGGCAGTGAAGCCTTCGGTTATGCCTGCTCCAACCTTGGCAACGTGGTCGGCACCATCGACCAGAACCGTATTGCTGGATTCAGCATAACTGTGGACGTAATCCCATGTGTAACCGAACGCACCATCGCCCCAGCCGGCATAGCCCGAGTTACGCAGGACGTGCTCGCCGTAGGCGGCCAGGTGAATCGCATCAACGTCCTTATGCGCGTGACCGGTAACGGACCTGCAGTTCCACAGGGCGCCGGCAAGAGCACGGTCCGAATCGCCGGCCTCGATAAACCACGCACCGCCATCCGGGAATATCCGGCTTGTAGCCCTTTGCGGCTGGGGGAATGGTTTAGTCATGAAAAGGTAATAAAGCAGCCGCCCTTTCGCAGTCCGCCCGTCATTGTTCCAGGCCGCGTACTTCTGGGCTTCGGCCGAGAACCGGTGGACGCGATACTGTCCGGGCCCGTTCTTGTGTGAGTTACTTCGCGGCGATGCATCGCCAAAAGTATAATACAATCTGAACGGTGTAGTCGAATAGCCATACAGCCATTCCATAAAAGCCTGTATCGTGCTGTCGGAATAGTAGTTGTTGTCCTCTCCGGTGAACTCAAGAACGTCCATAAAGTGTGATTTGGCGAACCGCGTCCCGCCAAGCCGGGCGCCGGCATATGACATCGAGCTGTTGAAGACACCATCGTCGGTCAACTGATT
Organism: Phycisphaerae bacterium; assembly: GCA_030619925.1. Classification (GTDB taxonomy): domain Bacteria; phylum Planctomycetota; class Phycisphaerae; order Sedimentisphaerales; family Anaerobacaceae; genus JAUXAL01. The sequence continues at coordinate 17,635 of JAUXAL010000059.1, forward strand.
GAACAACTCGCGGCGATAGTCGCTCTTGGCCTTATCGATACCACTGCGGTCACCTTTATAAAGGGCCCATATTCCCCGCACGCCGTAGAGGTTTAACCGCCAGGCAGTGTTCGTCGAATTGTACCAGTCGGCCACCTGCTGCAGTTGGTCCTCGATGTCGGCACGCTGAGCGGGCGTCAGGCCATTGTACATAATGTCCAGCGCCAGAACGCATCTGAAAAACGCGCTGCCCGGAGGCAGGGTATAAGTGTGCTCACTTCTGTCCAACCCCGCCCGCAGCTCGGGCCAGTGGTTCACCATAGTGTTGTAAACCTTGCTGATGTAAGTTGCCCTGTTGGGCGGGTCGAGGATGTACGCCAGAGCGCCGGCACTGACGATGTCCCCCAACCGCCCTGCCTTTCTTCCGTAACTATCCGCCGGATTATAGGCAAGTGTCCGCACATCGCTGATTGCATCGGCCTTCATCTGGCTCCAGGGTGATTGTTCCGCCAGCGCGCGGAGGGCTGGGTAGTTCGATTCGGTCACGATAAGAAAAGGATGATTACGCTGTGACGGAAATGTTATATCATCAATCCACGCAGTATCATCGCCATCGGTGACATTACTGACCAGGCCCAGCAAAAATACTGACATTACCAGCCAATTGTTCAGGTTCGTTCTCACGTTCGTTTCAGTCCTCCTTATCGCGGCTAAAGTTCTGCCGGCCACAGACGAAACCCTCTCACAGCCCAATAGATTCGCTTTGATGAAAACCGCTCGTATTCAAGCAAGAGCGATAAAAGTATTATAGCAGATTTGAGGCCGTATCACAATGCAAGAGCGAAGATTTGGAGGGATTTTGTGCCATCTCAAAGCCGCATTGTGGACAATTCTGACAGAGCGGATTGGAGTCTTACAGTGGTGGTCTTGAATCGGTCAGGCAAAGCTCGACCAGCTCGTCAATTACCGCAGTGCCGGCGCACATTACCTTGTCGGCCCCGCCCCAATAGAGTTTCAAAGTCCCATCATCTTCCGGGACGGCACCGCAGGTAAAGACAACGTTGTGCACGTAGCCGATGATTTCCCACTCGTCTTCGGGCTGCAAAATCCAGCGGTCGCTAACGCCGAGGATCTCTGCCGGGTCATCGAGCTTGTGCAGAGCAACCCCAAGCCGGTACACATGGCCGTCCATTGTCGGAAAAACACCGTGGTAGATACTCAACCAGCCTTTATCAGTGCGAATCGGCGGGGCGCCCGGGCCGATTTTCATCTGGTCCCAGTGATATTTTGCAGGTTTCATTACCAGTCTCGAATCGCCCCAGTAATGCAAGTCCGGCGAAAAGCTTATCCAGATCGACCAGGGACAGATGTCGGAATGAGGCCTATCCAGCCTGGCGTATCTGCCGTTGATTTTTTCAGGGAACAGCACAGTATTTCTGTAATCGGCCTGCGTGATAAAGGCGACTCTTTCGACCGATTTAAAATCGGCTGTTTTAGCTAAGCCGGTGCGAACTCCGTGCGCCGAATATGCGCTATATGTTATGTAATAGACGCCTTCGAGGTGGGTAATGCGCGGGTCTTCGACGCCGAATTCCTCATATTCGCAAAATACCGGCTCTTTACTCGGGACCATAAAAGGCTGGGGCCGGGCCTTAAAATTGAAACCGTCTTCGCTTTCGGCCAGGCCGATGATACTCCTGCCAGTATCGAGATGTGAGCGAAACAGCATCATATATCTGCCGTCAAATTTCGTAACGCCGGCGTTGTGAACCGTCTGAACCGGATAAGGGATATCGTCCTTTGTCAGGATTGGATTGCCGTCATAGCGAGTGACAAATTGTTGTCTCATTATTGCATCCTTGCGGAGTTCTATTTTTTCTCAGCTTCTCTGCGGAAGATTTCCTCGTACACTTTTTCGTAGCCCTCCACCATCTTATCGATAGTGAAGTTCTCTTCCACGCGCTGCCGGCACTTCTTGCGGTCTATCTGCTCGATTTTGCCGACGGCTTCGGCCGCTTCATCAACATCATTGACCAGATAGCCGGTTTGCTTATCCGCGATGACCTCACGGCACGAGCCTAAGTCCATCGCAATTACCGGCACGCCGGCCGCCATGGATTCTGCCATCACCAGGCCGAACCGCTCGGGAATCAGATTAAGATGAATAACCACGTACGCTTCTTTAAGAAGCGCATCACGCTGGATGGGATTAACGGGGCCTACGTACTGAATCGAAGAATCGTTGAGGTAAGGTTTGATGAGGGTATCGAAGTAGTTTTGGTCCTGAATTATGCCTGCTATTATCAAATCCATACCGCATTTTTTTGCAACTTCAATGGCAAGATGTGTCCCCTTGTCATTGTGTATTCGTCCGTAATGGACGAGCTTGTCCCCCGGCGTTTCTCTAAAGGTAAGGTTGGAAAGGTCTATACCGTTGTAGACAGTTGCAAGATAAGGCAGTCCGGGGTCTCTGTCGGAATCGCTTATGGAAACATAGTAAGTGTCTTTGTGCTCGTGGTAAACCCGCAGTATGTCAGGGTCTGAAAAGCCGTGGATGGTGGTCAGCATTGGTGTTTTTATAAACGGAAGATAGGTCAAGGGCAGATAATCGAAATTGCTGTGAATGAGGTCAAACTCATCGGCCCGTTGCATCACCTTGGAAATATGCAGACACGTGGAGACCAGCGGGATTTGGGTCTTGTCTTCTTCGTAACCTTTTTCAGTAAAACCTACGAGTTTTGCTCTTGTCACCGATTCTTTTGTGGCGAACAGCGTTATATTTTTCCATCCCCGAGCTACCAGCCCCTCTGTAATATTGCTGGCGACGGTCTCCCACGCACCATAGGCCCGTGGAGGTGTCCGCCAGGCCACCGGTGCCAAAATAGCTATGCGTTTGTTTTTGATGTCCATATTACTCAGCGTAAAACGCAAAGCGAAAAATGTAAAACCACAGTGTAAAACCGAAGAATAAAATACGAAATTCGAAATCCGAATCACGAAACAAATACAAATGACCAAAATACGAAATTCAAAACGGGTGGAATAATGTTTTGGTCATTTGGTATTTGAATTTCAAATTTGTTTCGGATTTCGATATTCGATATTCGAATTTTAATTTTGAATTATGGTTTTTCGCTTTTAGCTTTGAGCTTTTACTTTCTCCTAACTTCTTCTTTTATTCTCTGGATATGTCCTCGGCCTAAAGCCTTTACTTCGCAGCCGAGCTCGAAATACCGACGGATTTTCTCGTCGTCTAATATGCCGAAGCAATCAACCACTGCCAACGGCCGGCCCGCCCATTCTACTATTCTTTCAGGGTCGAGTTCCAGGTAAGGGGCGTGCGGCACGGCTAATATGATTGCCTGAGCACCCTTGAGCGCGCCGGCAAGGTCGCTCTGAACCCGGATATTAACCAGATTGTCCTGATTGCGGAAAAACCTTGCCAAAGAGTGACCCGGTGCCGGATAGGTATCCTGCTTTTCCAGCTCGTACCAGTGTTCGAGATACGGGTCGTGCACCTGCATTTCGGCCCCCATCTCGGTCAGTTTCCGAGTAACTATCTCCGAGCCGCTGTAACGTGTGTCACCGACATCCTGCCGATAGCTGGCTCCGCACAGAAGTACAGTCGCACCGGCCACTTGCCGGCCCATATTTCGCAGCGCGTCTCTCGTTAGTGTCGCTACGTGAAGGCTGCGGGTGTCGTTAATATCGATTGCCATTGTTGTTATCTTGAATATATCGTCATCGAACCCGAGAATATGTTTATATGCCCAGTACCCAAGGCCTCCATCCTTGGGCAGGCAGTATCCGCCAATACCCGGTCCCGGAAATATGATATTGTTGTGCGTGGGCCGGACCTTGATTGCCTTGATGACCTTAATCAGGTCCACCCCGTTACGCTCTGCGAACAAACTCCACTCGTCAAGAAACGCCAGTATCGTAGCACGGAAAGAATTCTCAACGATTTTGGTAGTCTCTGACTCGATCGGGCGGTCCATAACGGTCAGCGGATATTCTTCAGTGTTCAGCACTTCTCGCAAGAATTTCTCGACGCGTTTTCTTGCCTGGCCGTTACAGCCGGAGCAGACCCGCCAAAAATCTCGTATTGACGAAATATATTGTCTGCCGGGCATAACACGCTCGAAACTGTGTGCCAGCAGCGGCTCTGAGTCTATACCACGTGCTGCAAAGGCCTTTTTCATAATCGGCCAGGCGACGAACTCGGTTGTACCCGGTGCTACCGTCGTCTCGATTAGTGTCAGGCAATTCGGCGGCACCTTCTCACTGATGGTTGTCATTGTCGCTTCCAAGGCGCTCATTTCCGCTCTGCCGGTTCGCATATTGCCGAGGTCCTCTTTCGTATAATCGCACTGGACATCCACGACCACGCAGTCGGCCAATTTGAGGCAGTCGCTGTTGTAGGTGGCTACGAGTGTTTTTTTCTCGAGCACGCATCGGGCAATCATCGGCGCGACCTCGGGGTCTTCGGCCTTAACCGGCGACTCGCCTCTGTTAAGCAGCGGAATCTTCCAGTAGCTGCGGGTGCTGGGCCGTTGACAGCCGATGACGAACTTGCCGGGCTTGCCGCTTTTCTTATCAACGGTATCAGCAATAATAGCCGCCATAACCACACCTACAAAGCCGACGCCCATCACTACAACGATTTCTTTGTTCTGGCTGCGTGCAGCATTTACCAGCGACTCAATACGTTCGAACTCGGCAGCGTATTGGTCAGCTTTGGGAATAGCAAATTTCTCACCTGCCGGACTTACTGAACAATCAGTCATTGTCGATACCTCTTTTGATAGTCTTCTGTTTGGCTATTGTTATCAGTGATTTTACACAGCGTTATACGCAATACGATTACTGTCGCCGCAAGTTTACCAACAATCTCTCGCATATCAAGATTTTTTCTGTGCAGTTTCCATCGGGCTATATCCGGTTCCCACCCCAATGCGATTTTTCTCTTGTACCGTGTGCACAGAAATGATATAATTCTTTTGGGCGCTTGTGCTATATCTACATTGATATTTCCCAAGTCAGCTCTACGGCTGGCTGGAGGGTAAGAATGGAAAAATCCCGCTTATTAACCTTAGCTGTCATTTTTTTAGTTCTCACGCCTGGCGGCGCTGCTTTAGCCGAGGAAACGGCGTTGGAATATCCATGTTATCTGCTCGATGCGTATGACGCCGACAACAACGGCTGCTGGATGGGTATGGATGCTGAGGGAGACTGGCCGGTCCCCGTAGTCCCGGAGCAGCTGCTTGTCGGGCCGCCTCCAGCATTACACGTATCAGGGGTCACTTTGCCCACAGACCATTGGGTTGAATTGAAGTTTCGCGGCAGAATCGTCGATGGCCCGGGAGATGATATAGTCCTTGTGGAGCTGGACGCGGTTGGTGAACAAGCCCTTGTCTTCATTACAGATGGCTGCGGCCAAGAGTATTTGCTTGGCTTTGTTGCGGTTCCAAATATCAACGGATACGGGCCGACCATAACCGGTTTCGATATTGCCGATATTTCGCTGCCGTTTGTACCATCTGCGGTACGCGTCGTCGGAATAGACCTTAGAGGTGGTTCGCCCGGGTTCGACTTAGGTTACGTGCGTGCGCGAGCTTACGCCAGCTGCGGCTATACCGCCTGTAACCCCAACCCCGTCGACGGCGCCGAAAACGTGCCCGCAGACGCTGTCCTCAACTGGTCGCCGGGATATTCTGCAGAAAAACACATCGTCCATTTCGGCACCGCCCGGAGTGATGTAGACCCAAATGCAACTGCCGTCGGCGACCCGGCCCAGCCGCAGGACATCAACAGTTTCGACCCCAACGGCCTTGAATTAAACAAAACCTACTATTGGCGAATCGATGAGGTAAACGACGCTGATGCCAATAGTCCCTGGACAGGTGATATCTGGAGCTTCACTACGACTGACTGCCTTGTCGTGGACAATTTTGAGTCCTACAACATCAGCGACAACAGGCTACTTGATACGTGGATGAGGATTGGTGCAAGATTCGTATATCTTTCCACACACCCGAACCCGGTTCACGGATGTGAACTGCAGTCGATGGGAGTTGAATACAACTATGGCGGTGATTTATATTCTGAGGTTGTTCGCACCTTTAGTCCCACACAGGACTGGGCTTCAGTCGGCATCAAGGTGTTGGAGCTATTCTTCCACGGCATGAAAGGTAATGATACTAATGGACAGATGTATATCTGCCTGTCTGATGGCGACGTTAATGTGGTCGTGCCATACGACGGTGACGCTAATGACATCAGAAGCGAAACCTGGCAGCCCTGGAGAATTGACCTGCAAAACCTCGACGTGAACCTGAGTAACATCGAACATATCTCTATTGGTTTTCGCAACCGGACATCTGAATCACCTGGCTTCGGTTTCGGCACCGTATTCTTTGATGATATCAGGCTGTATCCATCCAGGTGCCTGAAAGAGAACAGGCCGGATGCCGATTTCAACGGTGATTGTGCCGTCGGCTTTGAGGACCTTGAAGAAATGGCGTATAGCTGGCTCAATACAAGGCACAATATTTATCCGGTAGCGGCTCCCAATGCTCCGGCGGCCTGGTACAAGTTCGACGGCAACGCCTACAACAGCGCCGGCAGCGCCCACGGCCAGCCGCGAGGCAGCCCAACCTACGTCCCCGGCGTGCACGGCCAGGCAATCAGCTTCGACGGGTATAACGACTCCGTGGAAATAAACGGCGCTGCTGCTCTGTTTTCGAAAATCAGCACGGCCATCACCATCGCTTTCTGGCAACATGGTGCGGACTCACCGCACCTCACCGATACGGTGTGCTGCTCAGATTATACTTATGGTGTTTATGACCCTGCGATAGCCATTAATCTTGGCTGCTTCGCCCGGCCTCAAGGCCGGTTTGATCCTGTCCAGGGCCTCGCCCTGGCCGGCGAGTATAATTGGGATTGCGGCTCGCCCTGGTCTTTCGACGGCCGCCTTAGCGGAGACCACCGATATAAGAGTGAATGGTCCGGCCGTTGGAACCACTGGGCATTCACTAAAGATGCCGAAGCCGGGAAAATGCAGATTTTCCTAAACGGCGTCCTTTACGACAGCCGCACGGACGCAAACTCACCGGTTTCAGCAATCACCTCCTTCGAAATCGGCTCCGGCTGGTACGGCGGCTATGATGGCCTGCTCGACGACTTCCGCATTTACGATTATGCCCTCTCAGGAGCCGAGATTGCTTATGTAGCGACAAACGGCACGGGCATTTTCGACGTGCCGCTTATGTCCCAGGCCGATTTGAACGCTGATGACCAGATCAACTTTAAAGACTTTGCCATCCTCGCCGACAACTGGCTCAAAGAGCAACTCTGGCCATGATCACCAATCGAAGACTGCAAATCCCTCCATCAGTGCGACAAGCGCAGCAGCGCGGTAATCTTAAAACCCGTACTACAACAAATCATACTTTGTGAACAGTCTTTTCAGACAAAACTATCAACCAGACATTTTTCTTAACCCCCCCCAACTCTTCTGTCAACTGTTCAAATCTTTCAATATTCGCATCTAAGCTACCACTCTTGTTTGACTTGCCCTTAATGATCGCAATACACAAATCTGCATCGACTTGAAAAAGCTTCTCAATGCTTTTAAATTTCAGATGAACTCCAGTGTCAAATTCAATAGCAATTTTCCGGCTATTCTTAACCGCAACTAAATCCAAATTTCCATCTCTGGAAATCCTATCTCCGCTTTTTCTGATTCTCGACTTAAAATGAATTGGATATTCTAAATGAACTTTGTATCCGCCCTTAGCGAACAATGCTTTTAAACCGTCTAACACATCACGGTGCAGGCCTTCTCTGCTTTCAATATTAGCGCTAAAGCACACCTGTTTGACTTGGTCTATAACCGTCATATTCCCAATACCATACAAAAACAAACTCAGCTCTTTATGGAGGGGATAAAGGGGGCCCCCTCCACTTTTCTAACCACTATCAAATATTTTCTCTCCCACCCTTTTGAAGGATGCCAAATTCGGATTCCTACGTTTCTGCTTTTCTATAATCGGCCTTAACTTCTTATAATCAGCACGCCAAATCTCCCGTAGTCGATATTTCTTGTCAAGCAAAACAAGAAGTGCATAGTCGAACTTGTGTTTAGAAAAACTACTCGTCCTGCCAGCATCCCGCGGTAACCCCTCAGATTCACTTCGTCGGCTCTTAATCTCAACTCGTAGGCCACGTTTATCAATACCGTCGAAACCTTCTGAACGAGCGTCTAAAACTAATTTAAGCCCAAGTTGTTTACAAGCCAACAGTTCGCCGACCTCGCCTGTAATGCCAAGTTTTCTCCTCCCATTGGTCGCCTTTTCATATGAAAGTCCTGCCTTCACTGCCAATTTAACTTTATTAATCAGTTTCTCGTTTACTGTTATTGCCTTTGGTTCAGCCAACTTTTTCTCCTAATCAATGTTTTTCACCACCCCACTTTCTCATCCTCAATGCACAACCTCACAACTGTCATTTCCATCAGGTTCCACCGATCTATTACGTTATGCCTCCGCACCTATGAAATCTTGCAGATTAAACCGCTGCACGAACTTCTTGCCTCGGCATGTATCATCTCGGTAAAGTCTGCTCAGCTCCTTCTTCTGTTCTTGACAAAACTGCCCTGTCTTTCGCTTTAGGATATCAAACCAACCTTCTTTGTATGTTTTATACGAGTAGTCCAGCTTCCATAACGACTCAACAACATCTGCATGGTCGGAATTATGTTTTTTCAGAAGATCTGCATACTCAATAATTTTTTCGTCGAAATCTTTTTCTCCACAAATCTTTATAGCTACTAGTTTTCCCATTTTGTAACAGTGCTTTTCCCAAGGTAATTCATAAGTTTGCAACTTGCATTTCATTCTACTCTCTTCAAATAGTTTATACATCCAAGATGTGAATCTGTGGAAGTCGAGGTCATTTATCATTATCCGAACATGTTCAAGCTCATGTGCTAGTGCCGATATGAAATAAGGTATGCATTTTTTCCATTCTTGGCCAGAAATTTTAGGTATATATACGGCGTAATCCCATTCGTTCTTAGCTTTTATGTTACCTATACCTATACCTTTTTTGCGGGGCTCATCAGGTGCAACAATATCTAAGTCTTTTTCTAAAAATGCTAGCCCTCTTGGCGGATTTTTAGTGAAATATTTAAAAGCATTGTCTGTATCGAATACGACAAGAATCTCCTTGTATAAACGACATTTTTGAAGAGAATTAATCTTAAAAATATCATCTAATAGTTTTTCTCCAACCTTAAGCCTATTGTCAAGTCTGACTTTTACACCTCCCAATTCTACTTGTTTAACATAGCTATCCATATCTTAATCCAAAAACCGCTGTATTATCCTCTCACTCTACTAATCCCACAAACTCGCAATTCCCGTCAAAACGAATATCGCAGATCCGCCGTCTTTTGGCGGAATCAGTTATCAATATCATAGAACCCCCTACAGCGGAATCAATTAAAAAAAACGGCCCCGAAATCCGACAAAGAAAACCCAAAAGCCCTGAGCGAAGCCGAAGGGGCAGTCGAATGGGCCGAAGGGACCTGCCCTCAACGTAGTCGAAGGGGTAGCCGAATGGGCCGAAGGGACCTGCCCTCAACGCAGCCGAAGGGGCCTGCCCTTAATCCCCAGCCGAAATATCAAGCTCTACCTCGCACTGCAAGGTAGAGCACGTTGTATTATATAATCACTAAGTAGCAATGCAAGGTACCTTGCATTGCTACTTAGTGCCCAAACTGTCCCAACAATTGTAGGACCTTTTCGATAACCCAATTTCCCGTGCGTCGTCGTTAGATATGTCTATGATAAGTTGTGGCCAAAATTATCATCCACCACTACCCAAAAGCGCAATTGCTGTCAAACAACTTCGTGACTCGCCTGCCCCGCACTAAATAGTCCACTGTCGTAA
>JAUXAL010000119.1 GCA_030619925.1 Phycisphaerae bacterium
CCATGTGTGGCTTAAATGGCCATCCCCAAGCTTGGACTCCGCTTTGCTGGAGTCCTGCGCTTGAGGCTGCCACACATTCTTTATTAATTTTATTGGGTGGCAGCCTCAAAGCCGAAGACTTTGGGGATGGTTTTTCCCTGGCTAAACACATACCCTGTGAAAGCAGGAATTCAGGCCCTTCCGGCCCGAATTGTATGCGATCCTATGGGCATTTTTTAATTTGTATTGGTATTGGATTAAAATGGGAGAAACCTTTGTTTTTGGCCTATGCGTTCCTGCGCAGCTAAGAAGTCAAACAGCTTGGGCTTTCAAAAGTAATGGGCGAAAGAATCTCCTGCTCAAAATCCTGGTGCATTTCCGATATATATGTGATGGTGTCTATTGATTTGCAGACAAAACAGTGTCTATTTTGCGCCGAGACCATTCAGGCCCAGGCCATCAAGTGCCGATTTTGTGGGGAATTTCTAAACAGCGGCAGGGCTAAGGCCTTGGAAGCAGCTGGCTCAGAACCCGATTCCGAGTCATCAGAGGACGAGCAAGCAAATGATAATATCCTGCTCGTATGCAGGCCGTCTTTGTGGGCAATGGCGCCGGCGGTGGTCAAAGGCCTTTTCTTTCTTGTTGTGGCAGGTCTTTTGGTAAGGCTGCCCCTCGAAAACCTGGCTAATGACCTGCTGGGTTTGGAACTTACCGAAAGCCAGGCTTTGGCGGTTAGCCAATACCGCCTTATTGCTGGTCTTGGGCTTGCCGTACTTGTTGTGTTTATCCTTCTGATAAAGGTGCTAAAACTCAAGATGACCCGTTATGAAATTACGTCCGAGAGGATTGAGTGGGGGCGAGGCATTTTCGACAGGAGGGTCGACAATTTGGATATGTTCCGGGTTATCGACCTGAAAATGCGCAGAACCGTGTTCGACTGCATTTTCGGAATCGGTACTGTGGGGTTAATCACAACTGACAAGACAGACCCGGAGTTTGTCTTTGAAAAGATACGAAGTCCCCGCGAACTCTACGACATCATCAAAAATGCCAGCCTTGAGGCGGATCGACGAAGCGGGGTTGTACATCTGGAATAAGATTAAGAATTCTCGTCCTCGTCCGGGACATACTCAATCAAATCTCCGGGCGTGCAGTTCAATGCTCTGCATAAGCTGTTCAAAGTGGAAAAGCGAATTGCGCGGGCCTTGTTGGTTTTAAGGATGGACAGGTTGTTTACCGCCAGACCTGTTGCCTCTGCTAAATCCTTCAGCTTCATCCGCTTGTCTAAAAGCACATAATCCAATCGAATGTTAATCATTTGCAAACCTCCTTTTAGACCAGCGTTTTTGCCTCTTCAATAACATTCAGAATCCGCCGTAATATTTGACCGAGACCTACTAAAATCAAAATTTTTGCTGCCAATGGCACAATTAAAGGTTGGATGAGGAGAAAACGCCCCGGCCTAAGTGTGCTCAGGAGTCCAAGATGCAAAATGTAATATATCAAAGTGTTCTGACTTATCAGAAGTGCTGCATACACATACAGAATTTTATCCCCGAATCGCAGAATGTAACCTGGAGTATATTCACTTTCAAGCAGATATCTTATAAGCTGTGCCACTACAAGTGCAATCAACCCGAGCAGAACAAACTCGAAGACATATGATGAAGTTGAGTATACAAAATTGTCTAAGGTATATGGCCAGCCTATCGAACCTGCGGCATCACTAACAGCCAGGGTCACCAGCACAAAAAGCAAAAACCAAATAGTGCCACCACATATGAGCACCCACCCAAATATCCGTGTTGCCATACAATAAAACTTTAGCAATCGCCTGTTCTTTTCAATGAACTCGTTCATTTCGTTTCTCCTTTCATAATACTCTTATTGTTTTAATTATTTAGTGTAATTTTACACGATTATCATTGAATTGTCAACGAAAAAAATAAAATTTTTTATATTTTTTAACTCGCTTAGTGAGTTGGAGTTATGTAAAAGGAGGATCAAATTCTGGTGGCTTTGCGTTCAAGTTCAAGCATTTTCTTTTTGAAGGCGATACCACCGGGAGCGGAGAAGCCGCCGAGTGTTCCGTCGCTTCGGATTATACGGTGGCAGGGAATAATAAGCGGCAGGGGATTTTTGGCAAGTGTGCTGCCGACGGCTCGGCTTGCATTGGGTCGGCCGATTCTCTTCGCTAATGCCGAATAGCTTATTGTTTGGCCGAATTTTATATCTCTGCAAGCAGTTAGAACCGAGCTGCAAAATGAACTAAATCCATCAAGGACGATGGGAATGTCCTGGCTAAAATTTACGCAACTACCATCAAAATAAGCGGTTATCTGCTCCTGAAGTGTCTTGAAACAGGTTTTGTCGAGTTCGATATTTGATGCTTGATGCTCATGAATTACCGCTCCCTTACGGTCGCGGCTCTGTCTCGGAACTCGATTTGGAGCTAACAAATTCTTTAGAAGCAGTGATCTGATTTTTTCGGGTTTCGGCCCGGGCAGTTGGGTTCGGTAAAGGGCGTATTTGGTGCCGGCGAGGCCAAAATAGCCCCATTTGGTGTGGAAAATTGTATATTTTATCGCTTTTTGCATTTTTTTGACTAAATTGCTTGCTCAAAATATTATCTAATGAGCCAAGTTCGTTGACGCAAGGGCAAAATTCTGTTATATATAATAGTTTTTACAAAAAGTGGTCCATAAGGGAGATTAAATAGTATCTGTTGCGGAAAACAAAAACTGACGATGTCACCCCTGCGAAAGCAGGGGTCCAGAGCGAAAAAGCTGGATTCCCGCTTCCGCGGGAATGACAAATACTGTTTCTGCAACAGGAACTAAATAGCAAAAAGTAAAAAGCAGAATTATAAATCGAAATTGAAAAGTGACGTCTCAATTTCGCATTTTTCGATATCATTTTAATTTTTGGCTTTGATATATGTCTCTTGAAGAACTAAGACAACGGATAGACGAACTCGACGATCAGCTTGTGCAGCTGCTCAATGAGCGTGCGCGCATTGTGGTAGAGATAGGAAAGCTAAAGAACAAAACCGACAAACCCGTCTATGCACCGGACCGTGAAAAGGAGGTTTTTGCCAGGATCGCCGAGGCGAATAAGGGTCCGCTGCCGGATAGGTGTCTGGTGGCTATCTGGCGTGAGTTGATGAGCGGCTCTTTTGTGTTAGAGAGGCCGTTGCGGATTGGTTATCTTGGCCCCGGCGGCAGTTTCAGCCACACCGCGGCCATGCTCAAATTCGGGCAAAGCGTCGAATATGAACCGTTGGCGGATATCACAAGTATCTTTGACGAAGTCAGCAAGGGTCATTGCGATTTAGGCCTTGCGCCGGTAGAGAATACCGCGGGCGGCGGCGTAATAGAGACACTTGATGCGCTGATAGATTCGAATGTGAGGGTCTGCGCCGAGGTTCTAATGGCAATCCATCATAATCTTTTGGGCAATTGTTCGCTGGAGGAAGTCGAGAAGATTTACTCGAAGCCGGAAGTATTCGCCCAGTGCCGAAACTGGCTAAGTGCCACTTTTAAGGAGGCGCAAACTGTCGCTGTTGCCTCCACTGCCAAGGCTGCGCAAATGGCTGCTGATGAGCCGCGGGCTGCAGCGATTGGCTCCAAGGTGGCCGCGGAGCTATATGGGCTGAGAATTATCTGCGAAAGCATCGAGGATATTGCCAATAATGTAACCAGATTTCTGGTAATCAGCCGAGAAGATGCAAAGCCGACCGGTGAAGATAAAACCGCTATATTGTTCAGCACAGCTCATAAGGCCGGCGCCCTGGCTGATGTGCTCGATGTTTTCAAGCAATACGGTATCAATCTGACAAATATAGAGTCCAGGCCCAGTAGAAAAAGGCAGTGGGAGTACTATTTCTTCATGGATTTTTTAGGGCACAGGACGGAAGACCGAGTCCAAGAGGGGCTGAAAGAGGCACGTAAGCATTGTTTGCAGCTTTCGATATTGGGCAGTTTCCCGAGAGCAACGGAATTGCTTTAATTGAGTTCATTGTTCATTGTTGGTAGTTCATCGATGAACTACGAACTCATAACTACGAACTGAATAGGAGAGTTCTATGAAAAAGCCATTTGTGGCCGGCAACTGGAAAATGAACACCGACAGCAACAGCAGTGTAGAACTGGGTAAGTGTATTGCCTCGGCGTCTCTGGAGGCAGCGGGCCACGACGTTACCGTAGCGGTCTGTCCGCCCTTTGTTTATCTGCAGGCGGTGGCCAGGGCGCTTAGTGCATCGAGCGTTGCGGTCGGCGCCCAGGATATTTATTATGAACCGAAGGGCGCTTTTACGGGCGAGATAAGCGCCTCAATGCTAAAAGATATCGGCTGTACGTATTGTCTCTGCGGCCATTCGGAACGGCGACACGTAATCGGTGAGACTGATGAGCTGATAAATAAAAAAGTTGCCGCTGGTATTGGCGGCGGTCTTTTGCCGATATTATGTGTAGGCGAGTTGCGTGCCGAGCGCGAGGCCTCGCAAACAAATGAAGTGGTAACTCGACAGATGAAAAATGGTCTGGCCGGCTTAAGTGCCGAAAAGGTCTCAGCGGTAACTATAGCTTATGAGCCGGTCTGGGCCATCGGGACAGGCCTGACGGCGACGCCGCAACAGGCCCAGGAAGTGCATGATTTTATACGAAAGCTGCTGGGTCAGATGTATGACGGCCGGTTAGCTGAAGAAATTCGCATCCTCTATGGCGGCTCGGTCAAACCCGACAACGCAGCAGACTTGATGGGCCAGCGAGACATAGACGGTGCGCTGGTCGGCGGGGCAAGTTTGAAGGCAGATGATTTTCTCGCGATAATTCAGGCAGCAGTGTAATCGACGGTTGACTATTTACTATTGGCTATTGAAAGAAAAAACAGGGACCCCGGTGCCGTAACAACATAGAAAATAATAAATAGCCAATTGAAAGGGGAACGAATATGGTTGTTTTTCCGTTGTTGGCAGTGGGTTTTATTATGAAAATAGTCGCCGTCCTGTTCGTTATCTGCTGCGTGGCGCTGGTTCTAATGGTTTTGATTCAGAAGGGCAGAGGCGGTGGTTTGAGTGCGGCGTTTGGCGGCGGTATGGCGAGCGGGATTTTGGGCTCCAAAACCGGTGACTTCCTGACCTGGGCGACGATAGTGTTAGTAGGTGTGTTTCTGACTCTTGCAGTGGTTATGGCCAAGTTCTACAAAGAGCAGCCCACCGGTGAGTTTGATGCGGGCCAGCCGGTTCGGCAAGAGCAGCCGACAGATATGGAGCAACCATCGGCGGCTGAAGATATCGGGACTACGACCGGCGATGCTAACAGCGGTAACGGCGCAGGTTTGCCTGATGGGTAATTTCGTCGTGTGTCATGCGTGCCTTCGCTTCGCTCGAAGCCAGGGATGCATCGTGTGAAAAGAAATACGCAATACGAAGTAAAAGTGCAGCGCTATGATAAATAGTATGACCGGCTATGGCGGGGCACAGGGTGAGATTAACGGTGTAAATTACGTCGTTGAGGTCAAGGCGGTTAACAACCGTTACTTCAAGACCATTATAAAGTTGCCGGAGTTGGCAGCATTTCTGGAAGAAGATATCGAAAGGCTTCTGCGAAAGAATTTGTCACGCGGGACAGTGAATTACGCGCTTCGGCTCAAAGATGTATCGGCAAATGCGCTCTTTGATATAGACGAGGCGGCTTTGAAGGCTATTGTGGAAAAATTGAGCCGGGTTGGGTCTTCAGTTGATATTAATGGAGCGATTGATATTGGCAGCTTGTTGACCTTGCCCGGGGTTATTCGGCCGACGTCGCCGGATGAGGAAATGGCCGAGCAAATCAAGGAAGTAGTTTTGAAAATCAGCCAGGAGGCGATAGATAAGCTCAAACAAATGCGTGCAGCGGAAGGGAGCTTCCTGGAAGCTGATTTGAAAAAACGCTGCAGAGCAATAGAGCAAGGCCTTGAGCGAATACGCGCCCGCGGTGCAGCTGTTCTGCAGGAATACGCAAAGAGGTTAAAGAAAAGAGTCGATGAGCTGCTCGCACATGCAGAATTGAAACTGGATGAAGAGATACTCGCTAGAGAAGTGGCGATTTTTGCAGATAGATCGGATATATCCGAAGAGGTTGCTCGGTTGGATTCGCATCTGCAGCAATTTGCTCAGAGCTGTCAGGCAAATGACCAGGCGGGGCGCAGGTTGGACTTCATCGGCCAGGAGATGCTCAGAGAAGCTAATACCATTGCCAGCAAGGCCTCTGATACCGAGATTACCCGCTGGGTGGTCGATATAAAATGCCAGATAGACCGGATTAAGGAACAGGTTCAGAATGTAGAGTGACAAAAAATCGAATATCAAAGTGCAAAGTGTAAAATTGTCCCAATATATCGGGACAAATTTTTTCTCTATCTCTAACTTGGGTTTTTCATTATGGACGAGGCAAAGAGCAGAAAAGGCAAAGTGGTGATAGTGAGCGGCCCGTCCGGTGTCGGCAAGAGCACTATCTGCAAGGAGGTGGTTAAGCGGCTAAATAATGTTGATCTTAGCGTTTCGGTTACCACTCGGCCGAGGAGCGAAAGAGAAGTGGACGGTGACGATTATTGGTTTATATCAGAAGAAGAGTTTCAAGAGCGGATAGATAAGGGCCTGCTGCTGGAGTATGCTGAGGTGTTCGGCCATCTATACGGGACACCGAAGGTCAAGGTTGACGAGTTGCTGCAGCGCGGCCGTACCGTTATTTTGGAAATCGACGTTCAGGGTGCCAAACAAGCGAAGGCGATTTTCCCGGATGCGCTAATGATTTTTATTTTGCCGCCGAGCGCAAAGACTCTGGCAGAGCGTATGAACCACAGGGGTAGAGAAGGTGCTGAAGCTGCTGAGGAAAGACTGGATGGGGCAGGTGCCGAAATCGCAGCTGCCTGGCAATATTATGAACATATGGTTATAAACGAGGATTTGCAGCAGGCAATGAACGAATGTGTGCAAATTATCAAGAGTGTGGAGGGTGAGTCGTGACTCGTGGCCCGAGCAACAAACCACGAACCGTGAGACGTACCCAAACCCGGATATGAGGTAAAAAATGATAGATGAGTTCAAGAGTGAGGCAATAATTAAAAAAGTTGGCGGTAGATTCAAATTGACGGCGCTGGTTCAAAAACGGCTGGGCGAGCTTTTGCGTGGTTCTCGGCCCTTGATTGAGAATACCGAAGGCAAAACGATGCTCGAAATTGTTGTTCAGGAAATCATGCAGGACAAGATCGCTATCGATGACGGGTTAACTACAGAGGCTACAAAGAACACGGAGAAAAATTAAAGATAAGCTCAGCCCTCTGGGGCGACTCGGTAGTGAACCCCGTTAGAAGTCCCTGTTGTTACAAGGACAGATGTCAGAGAGCTTGCTTCTAATGGGGAAAAGGGGAAATTTCTGACGGGGTGAAACGAGATACAGGATGCTTGACAATCTAAATATTTTGCTGGGTGTCACCGGGGGGATCGCTGCATACAAGGCGGTTGATTTAGCCAGTAAGCTGACGGCCGGCGGCGCCGGTTTAAATACGGTAATGACGGAAAGTGCCTGCCGGCTCATTGGCCCAAAAAGCTTCGAGGCGGTTACCCAGTCAGCCGTTTTTACGAGTTTATGGAATATCGATGCTCGCTTTAATCTGCGAGCCCCGGCCTCTTGGAAAGAGGCGGGGCGAGAATCAAGCATCGAGCATCGAGAATCCAGAAGTGAGAGTCGAGCAGGGACCCCGCAAGGCGGGAACCTAGGCCATATAGCTCTGGTTGATTGGGCTGATATTGTTGTTGTGGCACCTGCAACAGCTAATATTATAGCTAAAATTGCGAACGGCATCTGTGATGATTTGCTTAGTACGGCTCTCTGCGCCTGTTGGCCCCTGATTAAATCTGGGGCGACGCTTTTGGCCCCTGCGATGAACAACAATATGTGGACAAATGCGGCGGTGCAGCGCAATGTCAAGACGGTAAAAGAAATGGGCTTTGAGTTAATAGGGCCTGTTAAAGGACGGCTTGCCTGCGGGACCGAAGCTATCGGCAGAATGGCTGAACCCCAGGATATTTTAGAGGCAATTGAAAAAATCGCTTCAAAAGTTAAGAGCGGAAAGCATAAAGCAGCGCAAACCGGCGGTGAAACGGCCGGCTAAATATTTGGCCCCGCGCTTTACGCGGGGTCCGGGATTAGTACAAACCGATAAGATGCGAATTCTCATCACAGCGGGCGGCACGCGGGAATACATTGACCCGGTTCGCTTCATTTCCAATGCGAGTAGCGGCAGGATGGGTTATGCACTTGCGCGCGCGGCACTCAAAGCCGGCCACAAAGTTACGCTGATAACCGCCCCGGCTTCGCAGCCGGTGCCAAGCGCCGCTAAAATTGTCAAAGTCCAAAGTGCTGCCGAGATGTTCGAGGCGGTGCGAAAGCATTTTAGCCGGTGCGATTGCCTGATTATGGCAGCGGCTGTGGCTGATTACACTCCTGCCTACCCGGCTAACACTAAAATCAAAAGAACCGGCAAACCCCTGAGTATCAAATTAAAGCCAACAGCCGATATCTTGAAATGGGCGGGTTCACATAAAAGGAGAAATCAAATCGTTATTGGTTTTGCCCTCGAAGACAAAGCTATCCGAAGCCGTGCCGAAAAGAAGCTGAAAGAAAAAAACCTCGATATGATAATCGCCAACACCCCTGCCGCAATCGGAGCTGACAAATCGACGGTTCAGATAAAGATTCGTGGTCGCAGATGGCTACGACTCGCGCAAGCAACAAAAGCTACCATTGCCAAGCGCATAATTCGAGAAGCCGAAAACGTATTGGAATGAGCTGAAGTAGGTATTCATATGTCTTTGTCTCTTTGGGAACGCCGATAATCATCTTGAGTTCCTTATCGGCTGATAACCGATGGCTGTTCACTCGATTTCGACCGGCTCAGACAGAATCATAAGCGGATACTTTGGTTAATTTATGTCTTTTATGCCGAGGTCGTTTCTTGTAAGGATGGATTCAAATTTGTGGCTGGTTTGTGCACTATCGGCTATGTTTTTCGCTTCTTTTGACCTTTCTGGATAGAATCTGTTTGACTCCTGATTGCGTCCCAGTAAGCGTTCATCCGGCGTACCATATCTCTACCCTTTTCCGTAAGTTTATAATACTTCCTCGCAGGTCCCTCAGGTGAATCCTGCATATAAGTTTCTACCAGTCCCTGGTGTCTTAATCTTCTTAGGATAGGGTAAATCACACTTTCGTTGATAATCAGTCCTTCAATTCTGCGGAGTTTTCTTACAATCTCATATCCGTACATTTTTCTGTTTCGGATATCGTTTAATATACAAAGTTCCAGTACGCCCTTGCGAAGCTGGTTAGTCCAGTTATCAAAAAACTTGGTATTCATAAAATTCACTTGCTCCCTTACGAAGTTGATTGATTCGGTTGTCACAAAATTTAGCATTCATAAAATTTACTATATAGCAATGCAAGGTACCTGTCAATGCTACTTAGCTCAAACTTAGGGCTTTTTCCCCGCCCTTCTGGATTCGTTTGACTATCGGGTTGTAACATCCGGCCATTTAGGCACTTATGGCAATCACCATTTTGCTCTGCAATCGGAGAAGCTGGAGAAATGAAAGATTTCCAGCGGATTTCACGACATGGTCCTTGGTCGAAAATGCCCCAGATGGCCCGAAAAACGCTCACACAAACCAAAATGTTTAGCTCGATCAAGCCCGATGAACATGCCTTTTTACGGCTTCCGGGGGCACCAGAGGTATGGCCACGAGCTTTGAAAAACCATAAATATAGTATTGGCAAGGCGTTATAACAGATGTCAATGCAAGGCAAATCAATTCTTGAAAACCCCCTAAGTTTGAGTACTTAGTAATTTTTTCGAATTTTTTCCAAAGATTTTCAAGAATTTGTGAGCTTAAGCCCTTGTGAACAAAAGGGCTGGAAAAACAAGCGCACGACTCGGATCAAGCTTTCTTCCATCGTGAAACCGTAGCTCGCAAATCCCCAAGCTCTTGTGAGCAGCGTGGAAGGTTCCAAGCCTTATTTGCGAAGCTGGTTAGTCCAGTCATCAAAAAACTTAGTATTCATAAAATTC
>JAUXAL010000106.1 GCA_030619925.1 Phycisphaerae bacterium
ATGGTTGTTGAGATTGTAACAAGACTTTCTTTCGGTTATATATTCCCTGTGTTATTAATAACGGCAATTGCAAGTCTGATACTTGGAATGGGACTGCCAACAACGGCAACATATATTGTTATGGCAACAATCACAGTCCCTGTAATCAGAGAACTAAGTCCCGTAAACAGTGTCGGTATTATCCTTATCCCTCCAATAGCTGCTCATTTATTCTGTTTCTATTTTGGTATTCTTGCCGATGATACCCCACCCGTGGGACTGGCCGCCTATGCTGCCGCGGCTATTGCAAAATCCGACCCCATATCGACAGGGATACAGGGCTTTATATATGATTTAAGGACCGCTGTTATTCCGTTTATGTTTGTGTTTAACACCGAGCTTGTCCTTCACCAAATCAATAATTGGCCCCAGGCACTGCTCATTTTTGTAATGGCGATATTCGGGGTATTTGCCTTTACGAACGCGGTTCAGGGGTGGTTTATAGCAAAGAATAAATGGTATGAGGTTCCTCTGTTTCTTATCGCATCGGTTATATTGTTTTATCCCGCTATCGTAACGAGGATTTTCAATCTCGATTACAGTCTTAGATATTATATGTACTTTGCTGGAATAGCCGTCTACGGCCTGTCTTACCTTATCCAGACGTTAAGGCTCCAGCCCCATCTTGCAACCCGCTGAAGCTGTAAACACGAACTTCCACTGGCCTTCGGTGGAGTGACGGCCGGTATATGATGTGTTTAGGTCTCAATTTTTGTGGGTTGCAACAACTGCCCCTCTTCCAGTATAATGCACGGCGGCAAGCTCTGTTTCGCTTTCGTGCTGTTACCCGGCCATAGTCAAATATGAGCTAATTTGTGATATGAAAGTAAATCGTCGAACTGCTGCGTAAGCACGGGGCCAAGGAATGATAAAGTTATTGCACTATAAATACAAGAAAAGTACCATCTTGGTTTTAATCAAGTAAAGGCTTAGCGGTGCAAGGGACGCAGAGCGATGTTAAATTGGAACCTAAAGTGATAAGCCCCGTTAGAAGTAAGACGGCAACTTCTAACGGGGTAAAGACAGATCAGGAGATTAATCAATGGCGACAGTAGAAGAACGTGTTAAAGCGGCAACCGCTCAGGTTTTGAAAGTGGCTCCAGATAAAATCAAAATGGAGGACAGTTTCACCGCCGATTTGGGGGCCGAGAGCGTGCAATCCATCGAGCTGGTGGCAATGTTCGAAGAAGAGTTCGGTATCGAGATGGACGAGGATGCCGCACTGTCCGTACAAACGGTTGGTGAGGCGGTCGAGTTTGTTGCCAAGGTTTGTAAGGAACAAGGCGTGGAGGTGGAGGAAACCCCGAACAATAAGCCGTAACACAAGAAACGAAAGGACTTTTAATGGATAAAGCCAGAAAACGGCATCCCCTCGTGGATGCAAAGAAACCAAATCTGCTGGAGGAAATCTTTCCATACAGTCTTCCGCCGCTGATTCGGCTTGCCGGCCCGGCTGTCGAGTATATCGACGGCAAGGCCGTGGAGTTCAACTTCGGGGCGGTCAAGGACCGGGAGATCCTGATAACCGACACGACTTTCCGTGACGGCCAGCAGGCTCGCCCGCCTTACACTATCGACCAGATGGTACATATCTATGACTTGATGTCGCATCTGAGCGGTCCCAACGGGGTGCTCCGGCAGACTGAGTTCTTCCTTTACACAAAGAACGACCGCGAGACGCTGGACCGCTGCCGGTCGCTGGGGCATAAGTATCCTGAGTGCACCGGCTGGATACGCGCCGACAAAGGGGACTTTCGGCTGGTCAAAGAAGCCGGGCTCAAAGAGACAGGTATGCTCACAAGCTGC
Organism: Phycisphaerae bacterium; assembly: GCA_030619925.1. Lineage (GTDB taxonomy): Bacteria > Planctomycetota > Phycisphaerae > Sedimentisphaerales > Anaerobacaceae > JAUXAL01. The sequence continues at coordinate 1,846 of JAUXAL010000106.1, forward strand.
TCGGACTACCATATCTTCCATAAGCTGAAGTTCCGCAGCCGCAGGGAGTGCATTAACCGCTATTGCGAGGTGGTGGACGCCGCTTTCGAGACTGGTGTTCGCCCCCGCTGCCACCTCGAAGACCTGACCCGTGCGGACATCGAGGGCTTTGTGCTTCCGTTCATAGACCGGCTGATGGAAATGAGTCGGCAGGTGCCCGACGAGCAGTCCGTCAAGATCCGCCTGTGTGATACTATGGGCTTCGGAATCAGCTATCCGGGTGCTGAGCTGCCAAGGAGTATCCCGAAGCTCATCTACAAGCTCAACAGGGAATGCGGGGTGCCAAGCGACCGGCTGGAGTGGCACGGCCATAATGACTTCCATAAAGTCCACACTAATGCGGCAACGGCGTGGCTGTACGGGTGCGATGTAGTGAACACCACTCTTTTTGGCTTCGGTGAGCGCACCGGTAACCCACCTATAGAGGGGGCAATCTTCGAATACATAGCACTCAAGGGTGACCTTTGCGGGATTGACACAATGGCAATCACCGAGCTGGCTGATTATACGAGGTCCATCGGATTGCCGATTCCGAACAACTATCCCTTTGCAGGCAGGGCTTTTAATACCACGCGGGCCGGCATCCACGCCGGCGGACTCCGCCAAGATGAGCGGATATACAATATCTTCGACACCGAGAAGCTTCTCGGCCGGCCGCCTCGCGTGGCCATCACCGACAAGAGCGGCGCCGACGGCGTGGCGCACTGGGTCAACGAGTTCTTCGGTCTAAAGGGCGACGACCGCATTAACAAGATCAAGGTCCACAGGCTGGCCCGCTGGGTCGTCGACCAATACGACCAGGAAGGCCGGTTAACCGCCATTAGCGACCAGGAGCTTGAAGCGAAAGCAAAAGAATTTTTTCCCGACTACTGGGAGAAATATAAAGGCGGACGATAACCGTAGTTCTCACATGTCCGGCCAAGCTTAGACCCAGCAGTGCAGCCGAGTAGAGGCACTCCGGGAAATCACAGCTACAGAAAGGATTTGCCCCATGAACCGAACTGTTTTACTTGTAGTATTCACAATCTTTCTTCCGGCCTCTGACGTCTTTGCCGAGGCCAACTGGCCACAGTTTCGGGGCTCATCAGCCGGCATCGCCGAAGACAAGGCTTTGCCGGACACATGGAGGGCAACTCCAAGCAGCACTGAAAACATTGTGTGGACCGTCGAAATCCCGGGCCGCGGCTGGTCCTCACCTGTTGTTTGGGGCGACAAGATATTCGTGACGTCGGTTATCAAGGAAGGTGATTTTGAGACGCCCAGGAAGGGACTCTATTTGGGAGGCGACCGAGAAAAGGCCTCCGATAAGACCCATCGCTGGATGGTTTACTGTATCGACTGGAACGATGGCAAGATCCTCTGGGAAAGGCTCGTTCACAAGGCAGTGCCCCAGCAGCCGGTGCATCTAAAGAACACGTACGCCTCTGAAACGCCAGTCATCGACGGCCGACGACTCTACGTCTACTTCGGCAGCTTGGGCCTGTTCTGCTACGACCTGGACGGCAATAAATTGTGGTCCAAAAAATGGCCAAGCTTCAGGATCAGCAATAACTGGGGCACGGCCGCGTCACCGGTGTTGTACAAGGACCGACTCTACATAGTGAACGACAATGAGGAGCAATCCTTCCTCGTGGCCCTGGACAAAAAAACCGGTAAGCAGATATGGCGAGCCGAGCGTGATGAGAAGGGCAACTGGGCCACGCCGTACATCTGGCAGAACAAGCAACGGACAGAATTGATTACGTCGGGACGCGGCAAGGTCAGGTCGTACGACCTTGATGGGCGACTGCTGTGGGAGTTAGGCGGCATGTCGTCTATTGTTATACCCACCCCGCTCGCAAAGCACGGCCTACTCTATGTCTGTTCCGGGTACGTTGGGGACCGTAAACGGCCCATATACGCCATTCGGCCGGGCGCTGTGGGTGATATCACGCTCAAGAATGGCCAGAACAGCAACAAGTACGTGGCGTGGTGCCAAACGAAGGGCGGCCCATACAACCCCTCGCCCCTTGCCTACGGTGATTATCTGTATGTTCTATACGACAGGGGCTTTTTGGGCTGTTACGACGCACGCACGGGCATTGAAGTCTATGGCAGGCAGCGCATCGCCGCCGGAGCAACGGCGTTTACATCTTCGCCCTGGGCCAATAACGGCAAGATTTTTTGCCTGAGTGAGGACGGTGATACTTTCGTCATCCAGGCCGGCCCCACATTCAAGGTCCTTGGCAGGAACAAGCTGGACGAGATGTGTATGGCGACGCCTGCGGCTCTTCGCGGAAGCCTGATTATTCGCACCATATCGAAACTGTATCGGATTCAAGACTAAGCGCTTGGGTTCCCGCCCGGCGGGGGCCCTCTTCGGCCCCGCCTACTCGTTGCCTCCAAAACACAGAATCTTGCCGTTTTTCATTGCAACGTAGAGTCGCCCATTGGCGGCTGCCATGCCGTCCCACACGGGTGGGGATTCAAGATTGTATTCCGACAGTTTCTTTCCATCCGAGGCAGATACAGCCCTCAGCAAAGCACCCTTTCGTCCTTCAAGGGCAGCGATCTGTTCGTCAAGTTCTGCACGGATCTCCGGTTCAAAGAAGCGACCCCACGCTTCTTTCTCATCAGCGATATCCGGCGGGCCGGCAATGAATAATGTTTTGTCTGCCAGGACCATAGCACGGACCAAAAGCGCGGGACGCTCACTCAGCCACTTGTAATCGACCGCGGTAAGGTCGGACATCGAGTAGTTACTCAGAGACTTCCAGTCGGTGTTGGCCCGCGGGATTTTCATCTTTCGGACATGTTCCATGCGCTGCGATTTGGGGTTTTTGTCTGTGGCAAAAAGCCGGTACTCTAACACCGATGAATTGCACAGGTACTGAGGGTGCCGCCCAAAGCCGTAAACACTGGAATCATCAAACGCAATAATTCGGCCTGATGGAACATACCTGCCGGGAATGAACCATTCACCCCAGCCCTCACCGGCATTCTTGCCATATATCCAGTAAGACCGGTGGAACCATGAGTCGTCCAGAAGACCGGTAGGACAGAACAGATGTATCCCTTCGCCCTGCTGGTCGAACTCAGACTCAGGAGCAATTACTGCGCGGCGGCCCTGGAGGTCAAACCGCTGGGACCGCATATAGACATATTTTCCGTCACTCGACAGCACATCAGGAAGCGCAACCGGCATCTTCTTGTTCTGGATTTTCTCTTGCAGGTTTTCGCCGGTTTCCGGGTCGCGGCTATCAAGAATCGTTTCAGACAGTTTACGCCCGCTTTTCGGATCAAGACGCAGAAGACGCATGCCTCCATCCAAAAACATGGACCTGCCTGCCAGGCAGTAGATAACACCGTCCTGCACGAGCACACTGCCGTGAACCGGCCAGACCGATTCCAGCTGCTCATACGACATCAGGCGCCGGTCATCCGGCGCCGCACGAAAACGCCACACCAGCTCCCCATCCGAGGCGTCAAGGCAATAAACCCAGCCGTCGGCCGACCCGAACAGGACCTGGCCCTCATAGATCGTCGGCGGCGAGTCGACCCGGCCCCCAGCCGTATAGCTCCACAGGACTTTTCCTGAGCTTGCACTGAGGGCATAAACCGTGTGGGTATCCACAGACGCGACGAAGACCTTGTCGTCGGCAACGACCACGCTGGTGAGTTTGCCGCCCACATCAGCCTCCCATGACTTCTTCAAGCTGGCGGGAACGGACGTTTTCGTGAAGCCGCTGCGCGCCGCATCATGGCGGTAGGTCGGCCAATCGTCGGTTCTTCTGTCTTCTGTTTTCTGTCCTCTGACTTCTGAGTAGGCTGGGCCGCGTTCGAGTCTGCCGGTGTCTGAGACATTGGTTAGGGTCTGCCGTGTGTCGGATTCGGGTGCCAGTGCGCAGAATCCATTCAGCTTCGACTGATAATAGCAGGCGCATGAATGTGGCGGCGTATACAATAGGCCGTTGCAGGGCATGATGCCATAGATACAGCCTCCTCGAACCCAGTGATGAATCATCCAATGCCCCGACTCCGGGTCAATAAATTCGGTTCCTGTCCTTGAGGGTATAAGGTATCGGACAGTGGCTTTGCTGGGGTAGCATCTCTGATGCATATAGTAGGTTTCAACATCAGGAGCAAACTCTTTGGTGACCTCGCCGGTGTGAATGTCTTGTCCGGTGAATACACCCGAGTTGCGGGCACCTGCGATTGCTCCCGCCCAGACCAGTCCGTCAATGACAAAAATATCTTCCGGACAAAAGTGTCCCGAACTGGGCAGTTTCGACGTCCACAATATCCGGCCGGTTTCGGCTGAAAGTCCTGTCAGGCTCCCCTTTTTGCCCGTGAACAGCACGACATCATCATACACAACCAGCCTCGGCAAATACCCCGTGAGAACAGGAGAGACTCTTGAGACAGGTTCCGAACTCCACACCTGTTCGCCGTTTTCTCGATCGAGGCAAATAACCTTTTCGCCATCGTGAAAAAATACATGCCGCCGGTCAGCCGCCAGCGTCAGTGGAACTACTCGTTGCTTCTGCTTCCATAATTCGTTACCCGTATCCGCTTCAACGGCCATAAGCCATCTGTCTTTCTCATTCCACGCCCAGGTTTTGCTGGCACGGTCTCTTTCGTTCCAGCAGTGGGCATTCTCCTGGGCATATCTCACTTGCTCTCTGGAAGGATTCACCAGCAGGAAGAGAACTCCGTTGGAGGTGATTATCTCTTCAGTGGTTTTGGTGCCCTCATAGGTCCGAATGGTTTTGCCCGTTGCCGCGTCAAGCTCACTCAAAGGGGCATTGATCCCAGGGGTAACATAAACACTGTCTTGCTCAGCTACCAGCCGGCGGGGAAGCTGCCCAGGCCCGCTCTTGAGAGGCCAGAGATGGACGTACCACGACGGAATCGGCCGTTTCCACAGGATAACACCATTGAAAGCGTCCCGCGCAATAAGAAACCATTTCGGCGGTAACTGGATGGAAGCCTTCGGCCCTTCATCGATGATGTAAAAGATTCGCCCGCCGGCCGATACGAGCGCACTCAAACTGGCCATGTGGTCGTGATGTCGCGCCCATCTTGGGCTTCCGACCCACTGCATGCGGCGCGGCGGGCCAACAACCAAATCATCGGCCACCGCGTTGCCGCTCGCATCATGGTGGTAGTGTGTCCATTCGTCTATCTCTTTGGGACAAGGCTTGACTCTCTTGGTCCATTTGCCGGCCTCCCTAACGTAAGCCACGCCATTAGGCGCCAAGACTCGCATGACCTCATTCATAGAAATCTTGCCGAGCCCGCCACCGGCGGATCTGATCATGCCGGCCTTCGGCCGGTCCGACACAACGAGGTTGACGAGGTTGTCAATGTACGGCAGGCGGTCGCCTCTGCACTGCTCGGCCGACACCTTGCCGTAAAGACCAAGGGAGCGAATATGCTCGCGGGCTTTTTCAATGTTCTCGGCATCGGTATCCAGGCCGTGTACGATATAGCTGTCGTTCGCGCGTAACGCGGCAGTCAGCTTTCCGTCTCCGCAGCCGACGTGGACGACCAGGCCGCCCTTGACACCGCTGGCGTCCAGGATTTGCTGCGCCTGCTTGCGCTGCGAGGTCGGACCCCGTTCCGCGCAGCCGACATAAGCAGCGATCACCAACGCCGATACCAGAATAACCGTTGTGCTAATCGGCCTTGTCTTTAGTCTTGCAGTCATTATCAAATCTCCTTTCTCCCGATTTGACTGTGGGTCGAACTTTCAAATCATCCTATCCTGATTCCTTGCCGGCCTTATATCCAGTTTTCTTGACGTTATCTTTTTTCGCGCGGCTCAGCAATACAATAGAGATATGTCTTACCCTTTAGGAACAACTCGTCTCCCACAATGGCAGGCGAGGCATCGAACCTGTCATCCAGAGTGTTTGTAGCCAACACCTGAAATTCCTTTGCCCGCTTGATGACTTGGCTAACGCCATCTCGTCCCACGAAATAAACCCGGTTAGCCGCTCCTACCGGTGAGGCGAAAATCTCTCTCATACCCTCAAGCTGCTGTTTCACAAAGTTGGCTTTGCCGGTCTTGGCCTGGTAGCAGGAAATGATCGCCCTGTTGCCGGAACAGACATAAATTTTGTCGCCATAGAGCAGTGGCGAGGGCACATAGGGAGTCGCTTCATCAACTTGCCAGTTGACGGCGTCGGAACCAGTCAGGTCACCGGTGCGGCCGAGCTCAATAGCCTGCAGGGCGTTGCCGCGAAAACCACTGGTACAGAATACCTTTCCAAAACCGCTGACCGGCGAAGGAATTACGTTGCCGGTCTGACCCCCGCATTGCCAGATCAGGTTACCCGTTTCAAGATCATAGCTGCGAATGCGTTTGGTTGCGCTGATGACCACCTGCATCTTACCGTTGACTGCAACGACAATGGGCGTGGCCCATGTAGTGGCTTCGTCGCGAGCTTTTTTCCAGACCGTCTCACCGGTCTTTTTATTGAGTGCGTAGATGAAAGAATCGCCTTCGTGGTCCATCACGACAATCACCGCATCAGCGGCCAAAGCCGGCGAGCTACCTTCGCCGAACATCATTTTCTTTCTCATCTTCCCCATGTCCCTGCTCCATTTGTGGTTGCCGTCCACGTCATAACAATGCACGCCGCGGGATCCGAAACTCGCCCAGACGTGCTTGCCATCGGTGACAGGTGAATAGCAAGCAAAGCCGTCGTGATTGGGATGATGCCCCTCGTGAGGCAGCTCTTCGCGGGCTGTTTTCTGCCAGAGAATCTTGCCGCTCTTTCGGTCCAGGCAGACGAGGTCGAACTTATACACGTTCGTCGGAGTCCTTCCGCCGTGAAAGGGGCGTCTTGCGTTTCCACTCCCGTCCGGATCCCGACCCTCGGAACCGGCTTGAGCGGCTGACGTGACCTTTTTGTCTGTCTTAATGGCCGTCTGAAAGAATATCCTGTCAGCCCAGACGATTGGGCTTGAGGTACCCTGGCCGGGCAACTTGACCTTCCATTTAATATTCTCCGTCTCGCTCCAGGTCAGGGCGGGATTGCCATTTGCGGCTACACCTGTGGCATCAGGTCCCCGCCACGTTGGCCAATAATCACCCCTCGAATCCCCGTAAGCATCCACCGAGAACAAGGCTATCAGAAAACCGATACCAATCCTCAAAGCTGCAAGTTTGTTCATCACAGTTTCCTTCCCATCTGCTTGATTGTCACTTTTAAAATGAAATTCCCCATTAATGCAACTATATCAAGTCTGTCTTGAAAACGCGACCTCCTTTTTAAGCCCATGCTACTCTCAGCCCGCTTTTTCCGACAGAACCGGCACGCTTAGACAAGCGCAGGACAAGCCCAAATTATGAAGTGCCTCTAAAAAACCGCTTTTTGACTACGCCCGAGAGGACTCGAACCTCTGACCTTCGGTTTAGGAAACCGATGCTCTATCCTACTGAGCTACGGGCGCCTGAATTTTTAAGTGCTCGCTACATTAAGGAAAAGCGCCTACCAGTAGCGGCTGACAGGTAGCCATTCTATCAGAGGCAGCCAAAAAGCGCAAATATTTTCTTTGAAAACAAATCGATATATTATCACCTTCACTCTTCAGTTTTATTTTTCAAGAATCTCTCAAGCTCTTCTTACAATTCTATTGGGAAGACCTTTTCACCGCGTAAAGTTTCTTCATTGTGGCAATATAGAGGACGCTGTTGGCAACGACGGGTGTGCTGTTCATAGGGCTATCCAGCTCAATTGAGCTGATGACCCTTTTATTCCTGCTTGCAGCCAACACCCAGAAATCCCGCCGCCGCGTACCGATATAGACCTTTCCGTCAGCGGCAAGCGTTGAGCCCCAAATCTCTCCCTTGGTCTCGTGGGTCCAGTAGGGCCGGCCGGTATCGGCATCCACGCAGTGGACCTGTCGCCCGCAATCAGCGACAAAGACCAAGCCGTCGTAAACCGCGGGTGTGGAGCAGCAGTGGCGCTCGAGCGGGTAGGACCAAACCTCGCCATAATCGGTGATATTGCCGGTCTTGCTCGCGTCAATACACTTCAGCCAGGCCTCGTGCTTGCCCCACCAGATATCGCCTCCGACCGTCACATACACGCGATTTCCATGAAATACCGGCATGCTCTTGATATTACTCGGGCTCTCGCGGCGGTTTCCAATGTATTGGTGCACGTTTTCTTTCGGCGCCGTTGGATCGCAATCGAAGCGCCAGACATTTCTCAATCTTTCGACTCCTCTGGCGGCTGGAGGGGACTGTAACGCATCGAAGGCATAGCAGACACCGTCGCCGCCGCAGAAGAATACGAGCGTCCGGCCGTTTACCTGGCCCAGTGCGGGCGATGACCAGGTGCAATGGAATATCCGAGGACTAATCTTCTGGTCTTCTTGAGCTACAAGTCCCCCCGTCGTCTTGTCGAGCACAATCAGGCTCGGGGCGTCGGGAGCGGCAATACGTTCGTGTTCGCTGTCAAGACCATTGCTCGTGTTAATGTACAGAAACCGCCCGTGCAGGAGAATCGAGCTATGAGCGGCGTCATGCTGGTGAACTCCTACCTCGGCCTGCATATCGAACAGCCAAATGATGTCAGCGTCTGTTTTTGCTACCTCCATAGGCTCAGCACCGCGCGGGGCCATGACTCGGCCTTCGTCCAGGTATGGTCCATCGTTGCCGTTGGTCTGGCCGTTGAGGTCGAGGCACATTACCTGCCCGCGATTGCTCACCACGTAAACCCGGTCGCCTTCAACAGTGGCCGGCGAACAAATACCTGATCTGGGCCAATCCCGATATACGGCGGGTATCAGCTTGGGTACAACGAGCTGCCAGCAGAGGCTCCCGTCTTTTTCATCCAGGCACAATAACACGCCGCGGTCTCCCCTGTGACGAGGGTCTCGCGGGTTGCCGTTGTTCGTGCCAATTAGCACCCTGCCGCCGCTCACTACCGGTGTCGAGTACGTCTCTGTACCCAATGGAACCACCCATTTAATGTTTTTACCGGTGGCCGGGTCAAAGGTCTCCGGCAGGCCGGTCTCATCCGAGACCATATTCCGGGAATATCTCTGGCCCCACTGCGGCTGGTCATCCGCCAAAACGGCAGAGATGATAACCAGGCCACAGAACAAGCCGCGGATTAGCAACGGCCAAAGCAATTTTTTCCCTGTGAACATGTCTTTCTATCTTCGGCTCTTGAGACCCGAATGTCCATTTTCTCAGGCCCTCTTATGTCTTCTCCATGCTTCCAAACTAACAACTTGCTGTGTTCTCTTTGCCGGACTGTTATTCTACAAAACAAGTGACGTAATCTCAAGCCCTATCCGTATACATTTGCCTCTAAAAACAAACGGGACCTATACCGAATCAATGGGTATATGCCCCGAATTGGTGCAAATCCTTATGTCATTCCCGCCCCGCATAGTAGTACGGGGCGGGAATTTAATCAGCCTTATATCACAACGCTGTTACGGCTCCGGCCAGAGTTGCTCGTCGAGCCACTGATCCGCTAACAGAGCATAGTCCTTGAAGTTAACCGACCTGGACAAAGGTGGTTCTTCATCGGACATATTGGCAACAGAAGGCACCGGTACATACATCTCGCCATCGCCGGGGGTCTCGTCAGCCAGGTACGCAATCTCGGCTGGTGTCAGTGCCCTGTGATAGATGTACACCTCATCCAAATCGCCGTCAAAGAAATTGGCCGGCGTTCTGGGCTCGGCGTCAAACGCAGTCGACTCCGAGCCAACCCCAAGGTAACCGTAGCGCACTGCGTCTCCACTTCCGAAAGTGGCTCCACCGGAATACGGCTCCTTCGGATCACCATCGATGTAGATAGTCAGCGTGCCGTTGTCGAACACGCCAGCCAGATGGTGCCACTGCCCGTCATCGACGCGCCCGGTGTTGGCAGGCCAGTTAGCAGCCTCGTCGGTATCCACCTGACCGGTATCGGTCATCACTTCAAAACCTACCAGACCGGGACCACCGGCTTCGCCGGCAATCTGCAGCCGCCAGTACTCATTGCGGTCAAAGGTAACGATTATCTGGTTGGAGCTAACGCTGGTGCGAATCCAGGCTGCGACGGTGACTGCCGTCAGGCCGGAAGCGTTATCATAGTGAAAGTTTTCAATCGCCACATAGTCGTTTGAACCGTCAAGATTAATGGCCTGGCCAAACTTACCGGCTATATAGGTTGGGCCTTGCATTTCCATGCCGTGGTTGTTGCTGCCGGAACTATCGCTGGCATTGCCGTCGAGCTTATATTGTACTACCATCTCAGCGGGACTGGGAGCCGCTGTCGAAATAATAGAATCGGTTTCGAACCAGTCGGCTGCCATTATCTCAAGATCTAAATAGTCAACGACACAATCGTAGTTGAGATCCGTTGCAGGTTTTAGAAGCTCCGCCACGCATCTGGCCGGATACAGCCAAATACTGTCAAAGAGCACAACACCCGAACCGCCGGGCGTCGCGGCCGTATCGTCACCAACGCCAATGCTAAGCTTCGTGATATTCTGCAGGTCCGCGCCGAACGACGCAAGGTCGATATTCCACTGCGTCCACCTTGTTTTCGTTATGTCACCTGCATCGCCGTCATATACCACCTTGGAGCCGTTGAGCTTCACATACATCTGCTCAGCAGTATTGTTCGGATCGCCGTAGAACCATAGTGACAATGCTTCAACACCGTTTTTGCTCCAATCCTGCGGCGGGCTCAGCGTCAGCTCCGCTTCTGAATATGCTGCTCCGGCAGTGTTGTCGTAGAACAATGGCATTGACTGAGAGCCGCCCTGAACGGTACTCTGCTCTGTGAAAGGAGGAACATCATAACCAACGATAGAGCCGTTTGTCGGGATACCGTATCCGTCCAGCCACTTCAGAAATATCCTGTTGCTGTTGGGGTCGGCGGGATCAAGTTCATTGTACGACTCAAAATCGTCCACGACAAAATACCCTTGAGTGCTAAAATCCCAGATGTCGCCCTGCCACGTTGGGGGGGTCTCGGCTTCATTGACCTCATCGACGCGCCAGTAGTAAGTCTTGCCTAAATCAAGGGCTAAGGGACCATAGCTGGTCTCGGTCACGGTAGTAACGGCGGCAGTACCGTCTATCACAGCCTGCTCATCGGCGCTAAAGTACACATTGTGCTCAGCTCCCTGTCTTCCCGTTTTCCAGCCAAGGACTACATCAACGGGCTCATCTATTGTACCAATAGAGACATCTGTTGCACCGTCAGCCGGATAGGGCTCTCTCGCATGGACAGGTATGTACAAGAAGCGGACCTCACTGAGACCATATTGTGGCAGGAGGCCTCCCCAGTTGCTGTTAGCTGTGAGCCTGACGTATTTTACTCCCACGCCGTCAAAATCAACAGTGGTATTATGTGCATAGTCTGGCGTACCAGGCGCCCGGGCAAACTCGGCAGTAGTACCCAATGTCGTATAGTCGGTGCCGTTGACCGAATATTCAATGGAAACCTCTTTAAACCCGAAACCGATCACTGGCTCCATAGACTCATTAGAGTTCCACACCCACATCTCGTGCAGTTTGTAAACGTTGTCGAACTCGTATTCGATCCAGGCCGGCTGTGGCCCTGCAGCATCGCTCAGCCACATATTAAAGTCA
>JAUXAL010000063.1 GCA_030619925.1 Phycisphaerae bacterium
GTTTTCTCAGCATAAGCGTTTGTTGGGTTCAGCGTTGCGAAATCGTAGCGATATATCGCGTGAGCGTGAATGTTTATTAAGGATATTGACGCACAACCTGATGATAATCAGGCGTGCCGCATAAGGTTTTCAACAGAGCATGGTAACTGGTAACTGGCCAGTAGTAATTGAATTAACCATTTAACCAATTACCATTTAACTAACTACCTATCTGAGGGAAGTTATGAGCAAGAATCTGACGCTGAAAATTGTTTTAATTATCGTTTTAATAGTTCTTGCAGCCTGGACCTTATATCCACCAAACAAAACCTTAAAGCCGGGGATAGACCTGGCAGGTGGAACAAGCCTTATCTATGAAATTGACACGCACGGCCTCAAAGAAATAGAAAAGAGAGACTTGGCCCAGAGAATGATAACGGTTCTGCGAAGGCGAATCGACCCCGCCAACATTCAAAACCTTGTCTGGCGGCCGCAGGGCAACAGCCGCTTCGAAATACAAATGCCCTTAGCAAGCGCAGAAGCACGCGCAAGACGGCAGGATTACGAAAAAGCCCTGGACGAACTGCTTGCCAAGAACATAAGCCGCTCGAAAATTATGCGCTACCTCAGTAAGCGGCTACAAGAGCGAACCGAAGCTTTTAATGATTTCGCGCGGGGCGACCCTAATAAACTGACAATTCTTGAGACCCTCTCCAAAGCCTATGACGAACGCAACGATTTGCAAAATAAAAGAGACAACCTCGACTCAAAACTCGAAGCTCAAAACTCAAAACTCGAAACCGCCGGACTCAACCTCAACCAGATAAAGGCAAATATAAACGATTGGGCCAAGCTGAACGAACAACAACTGCAAGATTCGCTAAAAGAAGTCACCGACGCCAATGACAATCTCGCCCTGTTGACCGGATATGTTAAGACGTACGCCGAGTGGTCCAAAGTCCTCGGGCAGCTAACCGACCCAACAACAGGTAAAAATACCAAATACAAAGAGGCAATAAAAACCATCGATAAACTAAACCTGACTACAGACCAGCTCAATCTCTGCCTCGAAATACCACCCAAGTCACCCCGGCGCAAAGAGGAGATCGAAAAGCTCAAGACCGGTTTCCCGGACCGGGCGGATGAAATTGACAACGTAGTCGCGGCCTTCGACGAATATCATCCCTTCAAAGGCAGACTCGACGACTCCAAAGACCTGCAGCGAATGCTCAAAGGCGCCGGAATACTGGAGTTCAGAATACTGCCGACACAGGGACACCCTGAGTCAGACGCCGACCAGATGGCCGGCTATGTGGAATCCCTTAAAGAAAAAGGGCCCAAATATGCCTCAGACAACAAATATGTATGGTGCGAAGTAGAAAATATCAACGAATGGATGGCAGTCGACGAACAAAGACGCACCTTCGTTAAAGTAGGTGACGATCAGCGCCGGCCTTCAACCGTTGCTTCATTTGGGGAAAAATATTATGTCTTGGCAAGCAACAAGCCGGACGAAACTATGCTCCATAGCTCCGGCGAAAGACAGTGGAAACTGGAAAGGTCCTATCCGACCACCGACGAAATGCAGCGAAGGGCCATTGGCTTTCTACTCGATGAAAAAGGCGGGAAGCTATTCGCCAATGTCACTGGAAAAAATGTTGGTCGGCCACTGTGCATCCTGCTCGATGGAATCGCGCTGTCGGCGCCGAATATCCAAACCAAGATAGGCAGACAATGCATAATAACAGGCAGCTTCACTCAAACAGAAGTTGAAGATATGGTCAACAAGCTAAATGCCGGCTCCTTGCCCGCCAGACTGATAGAGCAGCCAATCTCTGTAAAGACAATCGGCCCATCTATCGGCGCCGACAATCGCGACAAGGGCGTCAAAGCCGGTTTAATCGGTTTATGTCTGGTCGTGCTCTGTATGCTCATCTACTATACGCTTGCCGGCTCAATCGCGGATGTGGCATTGTTTATGAACCTGCTGTTTGTTCTGGCGATAATGGCAGGGGTCAGAGCGACTTTCACACTGCCGGGCATCGCCGGTCTCATACTAACCATTGGTATGAGTGTCGACGCCAACGTCCTGGTTTTTGAAAGAATCCGCGAAGAGCAGCTGCGAGGCTCGTCACTGAGAATTGCCATAGCAAACGGCTACCAAAGAGCATTCAGGACTATTTTCGATGCCAACCTCACTACATTCATCACCGCCGCAATTCTTTACTGGGTCGCTTCGGAAGAGATAAAAGGCTTCGCCATTGTGCTTATGCTCGGCATCGCATCGAGTATGTTCACCGCCCTGTTTGTAACCCGGGTAATTTTCGATTTTCTTTCGGCTAAGCGAATTATCAAAGACCATCTGTTCATGCTGCGTCTCATACATAAGCCAAATATAAACTGGATGCGCTCCAGAGCGGTTTTCTTCTGCATATCAGCGTTGCTTATCACAGCATGTCTTGTTGTTTTCTTCACGAGAGACGATGCAAAGAACAATAAATACGATATCGAGTTTACCGGCGGAACGAGTGTCCAAATCAATCTAAAAGACCAGGTCAACCTCATGCGTCAGGACGTGGAAGATAGAATCCGCGGTATAGGAACTGATTTGAACAATCCGGCCCTGGCAGCGGCAAACGTCTATAGCATTGGAAAATCAGGCAGACAATATGAAATCAACACGACGGAAACAAATAAAATAACTGTTACAGTGGCTTTCGACCAGCCTGGCCGGCAGACAGCCGATGAGCTAACCGGCGCAATCAAAAAGGCTCAAGACCAATTCGGCGGCAAACTAAATAAATTGCTCGTAACACAGGATACCAGCAACGCAGCGGAATTTATAATAACAACGAGCCAGATGAACCAATCGCTGGTCAAGGATGTGTTGACGACAGCTTTTCCTGATGCCAATATCTCAGAACCACAAGTTGAGAGAACAGTCAATAACGCGATACTGCGTGCTTTCGCAGATGAGCTGGAAATTCAACAAAATCTTCGACCCAGAATCACCTCGGAGGAAAGAATAACCGAAGCCCTTATTGATTCTTACCCCGAACTCGTTGACTTTCTGGGCGGGGTCAAGCTCGAATGTGAAATCGAAAGAGCCGCCACGTTAGAAGAGATCGACCAAAGATTAAAAGATTTGCAATTCAAGCCTGACATGCAAAACCTTGCTCGCTATCAGTATCAAATCTTCGGCTCGAATCTAACAGCAGCCGAGCCAAACCAGCCGGTAAATTCCTTTGTTTATGTAAGCGTCGAGCCGGAGGCGGGTTTTCGGCAATTTTCCGAGGATGAATGGACACAGTTTGTCGAAAACGAAAAGACCAAAGTCTTAGTTGCAACACAACTCGAAACCTCACTACCGCGCGTAAGGCAATTCGACCCTTCGGTAGGTGTAGAACAAAAGAGACGGGCGATAATTGCCATTGTCCTGTCGCTATTTGCAATCGTTACCTATATATGGGTTCGGTTCGGAAATGTCCGATACGGCATTGCCGCCATTACGGCGCTCGTTCACGATGTGTGCATCACACTCGGCGCCGTTACCGCCTGCACGTACATCGCGACAACACCAATCGGCGAAAAACTTTTAATCGGAGATTTCAAAATCAACCTCGCAATGGTAGCCGCTTTCCTGACACTCATTGGATACTCACTTAACGATACAATTGTTGTTTTCGACCGCATCCGGGAAAATCGCCACAAGGCCCGCCTCAATCCACAGACAATCACCAACAGCATTAACCAGACTATTCCCAGAACCATTTTGACATCCTTCACAACATTTATAGTTGTGCTGATAATGTACATTTTCGGCGGTCCGGGTCTGAGAGGCTTTACGTTTGCAATCGGCCTCGGCATTATCATAGGGACCTATTCGTCCATCGCAATAGCCGCACCAATATTGCTGCTCGGCACAAAAACAAAAAAAGAAAAACAGTAAATGAGGCGTAAAGCACACCTCGAAAAAGATAGAAAAGACGAAATTCGAAGCACTGAGGGCAAATCCGAAATTTGGATGAAGACACCCCGGGTTCCATTGATTTTGAGGGTGGGACGCCGGGTTGCATTAATAACGCAAAGCTGAAGAAATGCAAAAGGACTTGAAAATAGGATTGGTTCTGGGCCTGATACTGGTAATCGTCACCGGGCTGTGGCTGTCTGCTGGCCCGGGTCTAAGTCCAGAAGCAAAGATGCAGGAGCCCCGGGAGTCCGGCACAGAACATGCAGATAGTAATCAATTGTCAATAATCAACAATCAATCAAAGTTGCCGGACCCTACGGTGTACGAACAAGCTGAGAAAATAAAAACCCAGAAATTTCACATCGTACGTAAGGGCGAAACCCTTTCTGAGATTTCGCGCAAATACTACGGCTCTGCAAACAAATGGCAGAAGATTCTCGATGCGAACCGAAATGTTATTAGTGATGCGAACAAGCTTAGACCGGGAACAAAATTAATCATCCCCGAGTAAGCCCCGTTAGAACTAAGAGACCTTCGTCCGACCCGCTGATAGCGTGATTTCTAATGATGTTTTGCAGGCATAAGCAAGCCAGGTATAATAGCGGGAATCTGGCAGGCAAGACATCGGTTGACACGATACTGATGTGAAGGGGTGGACACGCTTCTCGTGAGGCGAACGTAAAGACGTCACACCACGTCAACTGCCGCAGCGCCTGTCGTGTTACGGCTGGCGCGCTCAGGGTGCCGAGCGTGTCATGTATTCAGAGGTTGCGTATGTGCAGTGTTGGCATGCCTCAACTACTCAGCTACGCAGTATTTTTTGTTCTGACCATACAGGGCCAGGGAGGGATTGTTGGCCGTTCCCCCGCATTCTCGGTAGCTGCAGTCCTGTTTGATGACACAGCTCTGGCGAAGCCACACGACGTGGAACTCCAGGGTAGTCTGGCATTCGTGCCAGGCAAAGGTGGCTCTATTGCCATTATCGAGGTGGCCGATCCAGCTAAGCCGCATATCCTGTGGCACAGGCAAGAGGAGAAGCGACTACATAACGCAGAGACGGTGTTGCCGTTGGGTCATTATTTGTTACTCGGCACGAACGATCTGATTTCAATCGATATCAGCAATCCTCGGGCTCCGCGGTTCTGCAAGACGGTCTCTGACCGAACCCGGATCAGCAGAATCAATGGCATGGCCAAGCGTGGAGACTATGTCTTTGCCGCCGGCAAAGACGGATGGATTGATGTCTTCGACGTCAGTGATCCGGGATCGCCGATTCTGGTGGGCGCACGCAATACGCGCAGCAGTGGGGAACTGGGTTGGCCGCACGATATTGACGTGTTTGGTGACTACATCGTCGTGGTTGACCCGGCAGGATTTGGAAGACGTGATCTACCGGGGAAGGTAGGCATTTATCGTGTTGCTCATCCTGTCACCTGCGAGCTGATCCCTGTCACTGGTTGGGAGCAGGTGGGCGTTCTGGCGAACTACGACCTGGTAGGAGCAAATCGTGTTCAAGTCGCTGGTACATACGCGTTTGTGGCGGCAAGCCAACCGGACAAGCCGGGCAAAGTCGTGGTTGTGGATATATCCGATCCTGCTCGGCCAGCTCAGGCAGCCGCCCTATCTTTCTCAGATGCACGGGGTCCCAATGGGCTGACCATTGCAGGAAGCGTGCTGTTTCTCGCCGGAGGACAGACAGTCGAGGCGGTTGAGATTACGGAGCCCACAAGACCCGTTAAGCTTGCGTCCTACAAGTGCCTGCAGGCCTTCCCGGCAGGCCACGACAGTGCCCACGATCTGGTATACCGGGATGGCTATCTTTATGTCACCGGCCAGAACGATAACTGTTTTTGCATCCTTCGGGTCAATAGCCCGCGCATCCGTGAGTTGGCCAAGGAATACGCATGGCGGCCCTGCTCGACTACTACCTGGAACAAGCCGAACGGCGCCAAGGCCGCTGGTGATCAGTGACAATTATTCTTACCGTCCGACGACAATTAGAATTACCGGTCGGATTTAAAGGCAGATAGACTGTCTGGATTCCGATTTCAAGGATATCCAGATGGTTACGGACAATCAGGTAAGAATACTAATGGATTTGATCAATAAAGAAAAACACTCAAAACCCCCGCAGCGAATCGCCACAGTTACAGGGATTTTGCCGCCTCGCTGTCAACCAGCCAGGTAACCTTATCAAGAATGGGCCAAAGAGCGTGAATAGGATACCGCACTTCATCCGGCTCGCTGGTCAAAACCTCTTTCAAAATAGCAGCCTTTTCCTGCCCCGAAACCAACACAGCCAAATGAGATGCAGCACATAAAACCGGATGTGTCAGGGTTATCCTGTTAAGATCTTCACCCAAAACGTAGACAACGCATGCCAAACTCTCCATATCAAAAGGTGCATAGGAATTCGGAAACAGCGAGCCGGTATGTCCCTCAGCACCCATGCCAAGCACAATCAAATCAAATTCAGGAGTCTGATTTTCTTCCAGGCCGAAAGACTCTCGAATGCTTTCCTCGTAGCGGCAAGCTGCAACCTTGATATCGCTGTGCTCGGTCGGGATCGGATGAACGTTCTGCTCAGGGATGGCAACTTTAGCTAAGAAAGTATCAGCAGCAAGCTTGTAATTGCTCCATTGCGAATCCGCCTGAACTATCCGCTCGTCAACCCAGAACAACTGAATCTTGTCCCAGGGCAGAGCTTTTGCCTGCGGGACATCACCGAGCAGCTCAAAAAAACGTCTGGGCGTATGCCCTCCTGATATGGCTACGTAAAAGGCATTCTTCGCCTCTATCGCCTTTTGCGCATCGGCAATAAAAAGCTCAACGCTTCTTTGCGCAAGACTCTCAGGATCGGAAACAATTTCGACATTCGGCTTATATTTTGCAGTAGTTTTCATAATTTCACCGACCTTGCCCCCCTGCTTTTGCAGGGGCATCAGAGTTCGGGGGCCGTTTTGCCGTGTATCGCAAAATGGGAACTCTTCCAAACGCCCTTTATCGCGTCTGGAAGCCCCCGTCATTCCCACAAAAGCGGGAACAGATAAAACTTACCTCTAACCACTATCCGCTTGACAAACAGCTAATAAATTCGTGCAGAATACCTCATCGCACCGGCTTGACCCCAGATGAGAAAACACACCTCGACTTTGAATCATACTTCCCACCCGTTTCATTATACAAATGCAAAGCTACAAACTATTGTCTACTCTCAGGGATGGTTTGGCCAGAAAATTTTTCAAAAAATTTCTATTATTTGTTAACTCCCAACCTAAAAACAACTTATAGAGCAATCCTGCACGAATTGAGCATAAGCTTACGCCTAATCTGCATGGGACAAATCGCCCGAATCAGGTGATACCAGCAATCCAGGAGATCAGGGCATCAGGAAATCAGGATATCAGGAAAACATCATCGGCCATCATTTTTCCGCTCCTGTAAAAATCCGATTCTTGATATCTTCAAGAATCATATATAGTGAAGGTACCAGCAAAAGTGTTATGCAGGTCGCAAACAGCACTCCGAATGCCAGACTTATGGCCATCGGTATAAGGAACCGGGCCTGCAGACTTTTTTCAGTAATCATCGGCAGCAAACCGCAAAACGTTGTCAGAGTTGTCAGCATGATGGGACGAAATCTTCGAGTCGCACAATCGCGGAGTACCCGGCTAAGCTCCAGGCCGCTTTTGCGCTCACGGTTAATAAGGTCAATCATGATGAGCGAATCATTTACGACAACGCCCGAAAGCGCCACGATTCCAAACATGGAAAGTATGCTAAGGTTGAAACCCATCAATAAATGCCCAAACGTTGCCCCCACAATACCGAATGGAATGGCAGACATTACTATGGCCGGTTGGGAATAGCTTTTGAACTGGACGGCCAGCAGAGCATAGATCGCCAGCATTGCGATTACAAAATTTGTCTTGAGACTGCCAAGTGATTCATTTCGTTCACGCTGCTGACCAGCAAAACGAAATTGCAATCCGGAGTATTCACGCTTCAAGCGGGGAAACGCTTTTGCATACAGGTCTTTGTTGATTTCTCCTGCGTTGGCAACGGCTTCATCGACATCCGCAGAAACATTTACGACTCGTTTGCGATCAACACGACGAATTGTCGCGTAACCTCGTCCATACTCAACTTCGGCGACCGTCTTAAAGGGAATTTCGGTGCCGTTCGGCAATCGAATTCTCGTATTTTCGACATCGGCCAGGCTCTTACGCTCGGCTTGCGGATACCGAACCATAACGCGGATATCGTCGCGTCCTCGCTGGATACGCTGAGCCTCGTCACCATAAAAGCCCTGCCGGACCTGTCTGGCCAAATCTGAAAGTGTAAGACCCAAGGTACGGCCGGTATCCTTAAGAGCAAGTTTCAGCTCGGCTTTTCCCGGCTCGAAACTATCTGTGATATCGCTGACCCCGGAATATTGACGCAGGATCAGCTTTAACTTTTCAGATGCCGCCAACAAGCTGTCAAAGTTCTCATGAGACAGTTCCACGTTTATCGCATCGCCTGCACTCATAATCTCAGATATGAACGTAAGTGATGAAACCCCCGGTATTTCTCCCACAATTTCCCGCCAGCGGTTTTTCATTGCTTTGCTGGATACATCGCGCTCTTCACCGCTGAGCAGCTCGACATTAATCTCTGCCAGGTGTGATGCCGCTACTGAAGTTAAATCACTGTGCCCCGGCCCTCTGCGAGCCGCTGTCGGATGGGCCCCGACTGTCGTTGATATGTGTTTGATAAGAGGGGGTTTGCCTTCGCGTCCGCTTTCAAACTCATCTACAGCCTGCAGCGCCGCCTTCTCAATCCTCTCTATAATCTCGCCTGTCTGGGCCACAGGCGTTCCCTGCGGCATTTTCAAAGTGGCAATCATATTGTCGGCCTCGACAGAGTCGAAAAATACAAACTTGATATACCCACCGACAATAAAACCAATGGTTACCATGAATATCGCAACACCGACAGCTAACGTTACATACCGCCATTTGACGGCCTGCATTACAAACCTGGCAAAAGGCCCATAGACAAACCAGCTAAGTCCTTTGCCCGTCCAGAAATTTATCTTGTCCGTAAAACGGACAACTATACTTTTCTTGGAGAACCTGCCGGATGACAGATGAACCGGCAGGATAAGCAAGGCTTCGATCAGAGAAACTGAAAGAACACTTATCACTACTATGGGCAGAACTCGAAGGAATTTACCCATAATACCGGTGGTGTAAGCTAAAGGCAGAAATGCAAACATCGTTGTCAAAACAGCCAACACAACAGGCATGGCCATCTCTTTTGTACCTTTTATCGCTGCTTCGGTCCTGTCCATTCCCTGCTGTCGATACGCAAATATATTTTCGCCCACTACAATTGCATCATCGACTACAAGACCAAGTGACATAATAAATGCGAAAAGGCTCATCATGTTAATCGAAACGTCAAAAAGCGGTATCAGCCAAAACGCCCCTAAAAAGGATATGGGGATGCCCACAGTTGTCCAGAAAGCAAGGCGCAAATTAAGAAATAATGTCAGGCACAGGAACACAAGAACCAGGCCGATATATGCATTTCTTTTAAGAAGATTCATTCGCGATTTCAGGACCTGGGAGTCGTCCTCCCACAAAGCAATCGAAATCCCTTCAGGCAAATAGTCCTTCTTATCCTCAATATATTTTCTTACGGTGTTAGCTATGTCAAGTGCACCCTGTTCTCCTATGCGTGAGACCTGTACGAAAGCGGCTTTCTTGCCGTCGAACTTCGCATAAAGGTCAACATCTTCAAAGTCGTCTCTAACTGTTGCAATGTCGGAAAGTCTTACCTGTGTACCATCGTTTTTTGTGAGGACTATGATTTTTTCGAATTCGGGGCCGTAATACTTTTGGCCTTTAGTGCGCACCAAAATCTCTCCGCCGGATGTCTTGACTGAGCCGGCAGGGATGTCGAGCGACGAGCTGCTTACAACTCTTGATATCTGGTCAAAGCTGAGGTTGTAGCGACGAAGGCTTTCCTCGGAAACTTCAATAGATATTTCATAGGGCCGGACTCCTGCTATGCTCACCTGGCTTATATTATCCATAGCGGTCAAATCATCACGAATCCGATCAGCCAGTTTTCTGAGGGTTTTCTCGGAAACATCTCCACAGACTACAATAGAGATTACTTTGTGACGGGTCTTTAGCTCAGAAATGATCGGCTTTTCGGTTTCCTGAGGGAAAGTTATAATCGTGTCAATTTCCGCTTTGATATCATCAAGCACCTCTGTTGTGTCGGCATATTCCTCAACTTCAATGAGTATCGAACCAGCACCTTCCCCGGCCGTTGAAGTAATCCGCTTTATACCATCGACCCCCGCTATAGCTTCCTCGACGCGAAGACATACACCCTCTTCGACATCCGCGGGAGAAGCCCCGCGATAAGGTACTACGACGTTTATCATATCGAGGCTTAACTCGGGAAAAACCTCCATTTTGGCCGAAAATATAGCAAGAAAACCCGCGGCAAGTATCAAAAACATCAGCAGATTTGCGGCAACGTGATTCGACACAAACCATCCGAGAATACCTTTTCTGCCTTCTGAGTCTTTCACTTAGTTTGCCCCCGCTTTGTTGGGCTCATTATTGTCTCCAGTTACCTGCTTACCTTCTATCGCGTTTTCAAGCTGCGTTCGAACTTCCATCCCATCGACAACCACATCAAGGGAACTGAGCACAATCATTGCCTCATCAGCAACGCCCGAAACCACATATGCAAAATCCTTGTCGGCACGGGCAATCTCCAAAGACCAGATGTGCAGACGGTCGTCATTAACTAACCAGACTTTATTGCCTTGACGTATAGCATCTCGAGGCACTGCAACTGCATTTCTAAGGGTGCTGCCCTCAATGAGAACCTCCGCAAAGACACCCGGCAGCAAGGGTGGTTTACCATTAGAAGCGCCAAACGGCTCAGGCACCTCAACTACAACGGAGATCATTCGAGATGTCTTGTCGACCTGTCCCGTTGTCCTGACGACAAAGCCCTTCCAGATATGTTCGGCCCCGGCGAAGTCGGCCTTGACTTCGGCCGGTGTTCTTTTGACTGATGGGCGGTTGCCATTGACCGATATCGAATTGGCAAAAACGTCGAACCAAGCCAGCTCATCATCCTCAAGAGGCACCTCTATTTCCACTGCATCAATCCCGTAAGCCTTACCCAGGGGCTGCCCGGCCACCACATACTGACCCAGGTCCACCTTTTCGCTGATGATCAGCGCATCAAACGGCAGAGATAAGCTGGCCCGTTCAAGCTTCAATTTCGCGACGTCAAGCTGTGCCTTTGCCGATTCCAGTGTGGCCTGTGCCTTGCGAATCTGCGGCTCGCGCAGAACCAGTGATGACGTCGGCTCAGTGTCCGGGTGCAACTGTTTCCACTGGCTGCGTGCGACCTGGGCCTCAGCCTGTTCTGTCTCCAGCTTTACCTGGGCGTCTGCTACGGCAGCATCCGTCTGCTGGACGGCCAATTCGTAGTCTCTCGGGTCAATTCGCAATATCTGTTCGGCGGCGGGAATCAGTCCGCCAACCTTGAGCTCCGGGTGAATGTAGACCACCTTGCCGGGAACCTCCGGTACGATGTCAACCTCCACCTTCGGACTGACCGTTCCGTAGCCGCGAATGACCATCGGGATATCCTGCACGTGCAGTTGTTCAACCTTCACCAGTGGCGCTAGCACCTCCTGTTTCATCCGCTGGGGCGGCTTTCGTAACTTTATGAAAACAACCGCAACGGCAATTCCCAAGATCACAACAAAGACGCTGAACAACCCCTGCAAGAGGCCATGACCAATTCTATTGGCCTTGCCGCCTTTTTTGACAGGTTCAATCTGTTTTGTTTCACTTCTTTTCATTTTCTTCAAACCTCTTACCCTTCTTGTTTCTGGTCCCAGTCGCCGCCAAGAGCCAGGAAAAGATTCACACGTGTGGTCCATATCCGGCCCTTGAGAACGGTCAATTCTTCCTCAGCGGCTCTGCGCCGGCGCTGCGATTCGAGTACCGTCAGTATCCCTTCAACACCACGTTGATACCGCTGCCTTGACAGGCTCTCTGCGGACTCGGCCTCCCTGAATCGAATCTCGGCGTGCCCAAGCTGAGTTTGCAGCATCTGCTCACCGACCAGCGCGTCCTCGGCTTCCTGCATTGCAGTCAGGACTGTGCCGGCATAATTAGCTGCCAATTCGGCATAACGGGCCTCGGCGGCATCGACTTGCGCACGAAGCTGCCCGCCCTTGAAGATGGGCTGAGCAAGACCCAGAAATGCGAAATAAGTCTCAGTCTGGCTTTTCCAAATATCACGCCACCTGTCAGCGCTGTGGCCGACGTTTGCCGTCAAAGTCAAATCAGGATAAAGCTGGGCTATGCTCACACCGATTTTCTCGTTCGCCGCCCACAAGGCCGACTCGGCGGCTTTGACATCCGGTCTGCGGTCAAGCAGCGAAGCGGGCAGTCCAATGGGTACGGGCTCCAAATTCGGCAAATCGGCTAATGTCTCCGGAAGATTCTCAGACGCCCCCGGTCTGCGCCCCAGAAGTACATCAAGAGCGTGACGGGCCATTATCAGAGATAGTTCAATAACCGGCTCAACAGCCTTTGATGCCGCCAGATTCTCACGGGCCAGCCTTACATCGACCGGCCCGACAAGACCCTGGCCATATCGACGCTCCACAATCTCCAGAGTTTTCTCCCTACTTTCCGTATTAGCCCTGGCTATCGCAAGCCGCCTCTGAATGGTTGCAATATCTACCCTTGACTTGATTACGGTGGCAATCATTGAATTAATCAGAGCCTGTTCATTGGCTTCTGCAGCCAGCATATCGGCCCAGGCCGCCTGTTGTGAACGCCTGAGTTTTCCAAACAAATCCAGAATGTAAGTCACGGAAATAGCCTGTGAATAGCTCGTGGTCAGGCTGCTGAATCTGGTCGTTTGGAACTTAAAAGACCTCTTACTCCTGTCAATCCCGAAGTTGTAAGATACGTCCGGCCAGGATCGTCCGCGAGTTTCAACAAGCGCTGCCTGAGCCTGCAGCACTCTTGCTGCCGCAGCTTTGAGGTCATAGTTATTTTCTAACATCTGCTGCACAAGAACGGCTGTTGTCGGGTCACCGAATCGCTCCCACCATCTGTCAACACCGGCAAGGTCATTGGCGTCTTGGCTGTGTTCTCCAGCTTGAAAGTAACCGTCGGGCGTATCAGCCGCGGTTTTGGGCCTGGAATAATCCGGCCCCACCATACAGCCTGCAAGCATTGCAACGGTCAAAGCAACAAACAACCAACAGATTGAAACCATCTTCTTTTTCATTCAGTTTCTCCCTCGGCATAGGCCCGAATCCCGGCAGCGGAGAATTTGACAACGTGGTTAACCAATTCAGTCAGGTCGAATTTTGGTAATTCCGGATTGTCGGTGTGCTCAAACATAGTTTTCGTATGAAGTGCCTGGATTAATTGCCCAACTACAGAAAGAATTACCAGCCGGGCCTTCGATTTCTCCAGGCCCGGGCAAGTCTTTGCCAAAGCCCCTTGTAGAGCGGTCATAGTTGGTACAATCAACTCTTCCAGGAATATATCTTCGGGCAAGTGTCGGTCGACCATCTCCCGGGTCATAAGTCTGATCAGTCGCTGACCACCGTCTTCATCTACGAGCGGCCCAACAAAGGCATAAGCAAATGACCGCAGCAGCTCCTCCAGGCAAGGCTCGCCGGAACTTTGAGACATTACCTTCTCGATACTTGCAAGGCGGGTATCGCGCATACCAAGCAGATGGCGGCGCCAAACCTGCTGGTACAACTTGTCTTTCCCGCCAAAATAGTAGTTGACCGATGCGATATTGCAGCCGGCAGCGGCGGCAAGATCGCGAATACTTGTGGCCTCGAAGCCATGCTCGCAGAAAAGCTCTTCCGCCGCGTCGAGTAATCGGTCCTGAACACCCTTATTAGAACCGCTGTTTGTTCCGTTATCATGTGAAATCGCCATGTTACGTTCCTTAAACGCTCGTTTTATACGATAGTTTAAAACATTTGTTTGAATATGCCAAGCATTTTTTCCATTTTTTTCATTTTTTTTTCGTGAAAGCTTCCAAGCACACGGAGCACAGCCGGATACTATCACCTAAGGCCAGTACCACACTACACTTACCTGCCCGTTGGCAGCGAGAAATATCAGCACCAAAAGGGGCAAATTCTCCGGGAAGAGGCCAGGAATAGGATGGCACAGGTGTGAGAAGCGGGCGTCCGGTATCATTTTAATATTTAGCTTTCGGGAAGATTCTGCAGAGGTGAGCAAAAATTCGTAAAAATGCGCGCTTTTCGAGCAAGAATTAAAAGACAGACGCTCTGTCGTCAACCTTTCAAGTGCCTCCCGGCTATTTCCGGGGTTGTCAGGCAGAGTCCTCTGCCGGTAGCTCAACCTACGGACTGGTGACATGCGGCTGGTAACTTGTGGTTCGTGGATAGCAAGCGTAAGAGCACAAGCAAACAAGTTACGCGTCCTTGCACAATCTTATCGAAAAGGCATGTACCTTGCATAATCCGTCCGGAGATTTTTCTTGACGGGAGGGTAGATAATCTGGTATAAATAAAATTAGGTGAGTTTTGAGTTTGTAGATTTTGTCCTTCTCATGTTCTGACCTGTGGAATCTTTGTGATTTTTCGATAGAGGAGGAGTCATTATTGGGCGCAGAGCTGTATAGGGCTCTGTGCCGGAGAGTGAAGATTTTTGCATTTCGATTAACGACTCATATTCATCCTTTGTAGTAGGACTACTACGGAGAACGGATTAGATTTTTGAAGGAGAATAGTTATGTGCAGAAAATTGTTACTTCTAATGTTTCTTGTTTTAGTATTGGGCCTGGTCAGCTACAGCCGGGCCGCCTCAAATCTCGTGGCGCACTACGAGTTTGAGGACGTTGGCGACTTCAATAATACCGTGCCCGGCGCCGCCAGCGTTGCCGGCACCCCAGAGGGCGACGCAAAAGTAATCTGGGATGACGAGAGAGGGTCATACGTGCTGAGCTTAGATGGTGACGGCGACTATGTGAACTGTGGGAATGAGGACATCGGCCACATCGACACCGCCATCACGGTGGCAGCATGGATAAAGACCAGCTCGCTGTCGTCCTCGGATACCGCCGTCGGCAAGGGTTGGGCATGGAGGCTGCACAGCACGGGCAATGGTACCTTCCGCTTTCAAGTCTCGAACACGCAGCCAGCTGCAAGCAGGGCCGACGGGAGCACGAACGTTAACGACGGCCAATGGCATCACGTAGCCGGAACTTACGATGGGACAGAGTACAAAGTGTACGTTGACGGCAAGCTGGACGGTTCCATGGAGGCTACGGGAAGCATAGACACGTGGGATGGTTATTGGTTCTGCATCGGCGCACATTTTAAGAAGACCGATACCCGCGATCCAAGGTACTTTTTCGACGGTCTCATCGATGACGTCCGCCTCTACGACGTGGCCTTGTCTGAGGCCGAGGTTCGACAGATTAGCGGTCTTGCACCGAAGGCGTCTGAACCAAGTCCGGCTAATAGGCAAACGGATGTGGCCCAAGATGTGGTCCTTGGCTGGAAGGCGGGAATACATGCTGACAAACATGATGTGTACTTCGGAACCAGTCTCGAGGATGTCAGCCAGGCCACTACCACACTTGACCCCAACAACGTTTACAAGGGGCGCCAGGGCCTTAACGAGTATCCGATGAGCGAAACACTTGATTTTGAGGGAACTTACTACTGGCGAATCGATGAAGTCAATGGCCCACCCGACTTTACGATATACCAAGGCAACCTCTGGCAATTTACGGCCGAGCCCTTTGTTTATGCGATGCAGAACATAATCGCCACAGCATCCAGCAGTGAACTAAATAAAGGCCCTGAAAATACCGTCAACGGCTCGGGACTGGATGACAGTGGCTTACTGCACGGCAAAGATGCTGACGACAATATGTGGCTGAGCAGTGCTGCCGGGCCACAGCCGACCTGGATCGAATTTCAGTTCGACAACGTTTACAAACTCCACGAGATGTGGGTATGGAACTCGAATCAGACTTTGGAGCCGGTGCTCGGTTTAGGGGTCAAAGATGTTTCCATTGAATATTCGGTCGATGGCACCGACTATACGACACTGGGTACCACTCACACGTTTGCCCGGGCCCCTGGTGTGCCCGACTATGCCCACAATATCACTGTTGACTTGAGTGGTGTAGCAGCAAAGTACGTCAGGCTCACAGCTAACAGCAACTGGGGAGGCATCCTGAACCAATATGGTCTCAGCGAGGTCCGCTTCTCATACACACCTGTCTCGGCAAGAGGGCCCAGACCGGATTCCGGGGCAACAGATGTGGACGTGGATGTGACCCTTGGCTGGAGAGCGGGAAGAGAGGCGGCTGAGCACCATCTGTACTTCAGCGCCGACGAGCAGGCTGTGATAGACGGTACTGCTCCTGTTGCCATCACGACCGAAGCCAGCTATGGTCCCTTGTCCCTCGATTTAGGCAAGACTTACTACTGGCGGGTCGATGAGGTCAATGAGGCCGAGACCCCAGCAACGTGGAAAGGCGGCCTCTGGAACTTTACGGCACAAGAATATTTTGTCGTGGACGATTTTGAGAGCTACAATGACCTTGAGACCAGTGACCCCGAGAGCAACAGGATATTTCTGACGTGGATAGACGGATACGGTATCGATACAAACGGCTCTGTCGTCGGTTATGAGATTGCTCCTTTTACCGAGCAAACTATCGTTCACGGCGGCAAGCAGTCAATGCCACTGTCTTACAACAACACCGGCGGCGCAGCATACTCAGAGGCCGAACGCACTTTTGCTGTTGGGCGGAATTGGACGCAAGCCGGCGCTGCGATATTGGTGCTGTACTTCCACGGCGCTGAGGGCAGCACCGGTCAGCTGTATGTGAAGGTCGACGGCACCAAGGTGGTCTATGACGGTGATGCCGGTGACATAGCGAAAGTAGAATGGAAGCAGTGGAATATCGACCTTGCATCGCTTGGCGCCAGCCTGCAGAATGTCACGAAGCTGGCTATTGGGATTGATGGCAATGGTGCCGGTGGTAAATTGTACTTAGACGACATTCGGCTGTATCGGTCGGCTCCGTAACCACAAGCCAGCTAAGTGGCCCCCATTGCTTCTTGCCCGCCGCCCCGCTTCGCGGGAACCGCGGGGGCAGACGAAAGCAGAAACGGGGGCGGGGGCTGGCGAAGCAAGATATGGGGGCGTTGTTGATATGACGTTGAGATAACGGCAGGCGAACGGTTTGACGCGCAACTGTGGCCGCAGCCGTAATGACAGACAACAGGGCAATGGATTTGCATCAGTTCGGGGCCTATACCGATTGATTTGGTATGGGCCCTTCTTAATTGATTATCGATTATTGGTTATTGACGTTCGCAGAATAAACAATCTGAAAGAAAATCCTCACGAAACGCACAATTTGATCGGGAACAATCCTCACAAAGATAGAGCGCTGAAACAAGCGCCAAGCCAAGGTGTTGCCGGTAAAAACTCGAACTTTGTTCTTTTCGGATGGTTTCTCACCGGTTAGAATTTACAACTACTATGATGCCGCCGGAGGACGAAAGTCGATTCGTAGCTATAAAAGCCAGCGAAGTAACAGTTAATTCATTTTAAGGAGCCGAATATGGAAGTTAAAAACAACAAAATCAGCAAAGTTTCTCGCAGAGATTTTCTCAGGACCTCGGCAGCGGTGTCCGTTGCCGCCATGACCGCCGGTTCGCACAGTATTTATGCCGCCGGCAATGAGGAACTTAAGGTCGCCCTTATCGGCTGTGGCGGTCGTGGCAAAGGCGCTCTGAAGGACTATCATAATGCCGCCAAGATGATTGGGCCGAGCGTCAAAGTCATTGCCATAGCCGATGTCCAGAAGGACAGGGCTGAGGCAGTGGCCGAGCAGTACAATGTGCCCAGAGAGCATGTGTTCACGACATTTGACGGCTATAAGAAGGTGCTGGCCACGGATGCGGAGTATGTCCTTATTGCAACGAGCCCGAATTTTCGCCCGGTGCATTTCGAGGCAGCCGTCCGGGCCAACAAACACGTCTTTATGGAAAAACCTGCTGCCGTTGACCCACCAGGTGTACGCCGTATTATTGCCGCCGGCGAAATTGCCAAGCGCAAAGGTCTGGGCGTTGTCGCCGGTACCCAGCGTCGTCACCAAAAGCCTTACCTCGAAACAGCCGCAGCGATCCAGCAAGGTGCTATCGGCAGGATTCTCTCGGCGCGCGTATGGTGGTGCACCGGCCAGCTCTGGTACAAGCCCCAGAACCCGGGCGAAAGCGATGCCAGCTACATGGTCCGCAACTGGGTCAGCTTTACGGAAATGAGCGGTGACCATATTATTGAGCAGCATGTGCACAATCTTGACGTAGCAAACTGGTTCATCGGACGGACCCCGACTCAAGCTCTCGGATTCGGCGGCCGTGCCCGTCGCAAGACCGGCAACCAGTTTGACTTCTTTAGTATAGATTATGACTACGGAGATGGTGTTACTGTCCACAGCATGTGTCGTCAGATTAACGGCACCTACCGAAGAGTCAGTGAATTTTTCACCGGCACCAACGGCACTACATGGGGAGAAGGTAATATGGAACAGATAAACAAAAAGTCTGTGACCATTCCCGAATTTATGGATGGCCATCCCAAGGTTATCGAGCACTTCGATATGATTAACAGTATTCGCGATGGCAGGCCTCTCAACGAAGCCAGAAACGTGGCGGAGGCAACCATGACTGCTATCATGGGACGTATCGCGGCTTACACCGGCCAGATTATTCGCTGGTCGGACCTGATGACCAGACCCGAGTCGCTGTACTACGATCTGACACTCAGGCCTTCTGCAGAAGATTTCGAGAAAGGCCCGGTCACTGCACCGCCAGATGATGTTGTGGCTGTTCCCGGCGAAGAGAAAGAGCAAGAGAAAAAGAAAAGGAAAAGGAAAAAGTAGGGATTCCCGCTCAGCCCTGGTAGATTCTATGATGGCGCTGCCCGCTATGTAGAACGCAACATTCAATTGCAATTGAGATGACTTTGCGTTTTACGCCTTGTATTTTTTGCTTCTCACGGTCTTTTGCTTTTGAGCCAGCTTCTTATTTTTGCCACTGAGAGTGTATTAAGGATATCGGCCTTTGTCGCCCAGCCCCGTGCGGCGGTTGCTACGCCAAAGCCCATCAAGGCGAGGCCGGCGACACTGTGGGCATCGGTTCCGATGGCCAGCTTTACCCCCGTCTCGATCGCCATCCTGCAGTGGGTATCCTTGAGGTCCAAACGCCACGGGTTCGCATTTACCTCGAAGGCGGTGTGTGTCTGCGCGGCATGTTTGATTACAGCAGCGATGTCGATATCCATCGGCTCGCGCTGGCCGATGAGCCTGCCGGTCGGGTGAGCGATGCAGTTGACATACGGATTGTCCATCGCCTTCAATGTGCGCGTAGTCACCTTTTCACGTGAGCCGGCCAGGCCTGAATGTATCGCAGCTATTACAAAATCCAGCTCGGCCAGCAATTTATCATCAAAGTCCAGAGAGCCGTTAGCAAGGATGTCAACCTCGCTTCCCGCCAAGAGGGTTACGCCTTTTAGCTTTTCATTGAGTTTGCGGATTTGTTTGATTTGCTGAGCCAGCCGTTCAGGCGACAGGCCGTTGGCAATCGCCGATGAGCGTGAGTGGTCCGTGATGCAGATATATTTGTAACCTGCGTCTTTTGCAGCCTGGGCAAGGTCGGATGCATCGCAGTTGCCGTCAGATGCGTTTGTATGAACGTGGAAGTCGGCTTTGATATCTTCGACGGTAATCAATTTAGGCAGGCAGCGGCTCTTTGCGGCCTCAACCTCGCCACGGTCTTCGCGCAAGAGTGGGTCGATATAATCGAGGCAGAGCTTTTGATAGATTTCTTCTTCGACCGGCCCTGCAATCATTTTGTCGGCCTTGAACAGACCGTATTCGTTCAGCTTCAATTTTGCCTTTACGGCGATTTCTCTGAGGCGCACGTTATGCTGTTTTGAGCCGGTGAAGTATTGCGCCGCGGCACCGAAACTTTCGGCGGGCACGACGCGGACATCGACGTGGATGGGTGCGGTCTCGGTCTGGATAATCGCCGAGCCTTTTGTCGGCCCGGCGGCGAGAACCTCCTGGACAAACCCTGCGCCGGTAAATGCCTGCACGATTTGCTTGCCTTTCCCGGCGGCGACGAGTATGTCAACGTCGCCGATGGTCTCGGCCCGACGTCGCAGCGAACCGGCGGTTTGGATTCTCCCGGTGCCGGAGAGCTCCCGGAGGAAATCAGTAACCAGATACGCCGCTTCCAGGGCCTGGTCGAGGCGAATTCGGCCTGTGGACTTTTCGAGAAACGCGATGCCTCTTGCGATGACCGCCGCCTTTTTATCGCCGAAGCCGGGCAGGCGGGCAAAAGAGCCGGCTTTAATCGCACGTTTCAAATCAGCAATGCTTTTAACCTTTAGCTCTTCGTAGACCGCTTTTACGCCTTTTGGTCCAATGCCCGGTATGGCCAGCAACTCTAATAACTTCGGCGGAATCTTTGTGAGCAATTGCTTGTGAGCGGTTATCGTGCCGGTCTTTATGAACTGTTCGATTTTGGCAAGGCTTGATTTTCCGACGCCGGGTATCTTCGCCAGCTCGCCGGTCGCCAGTAAGACCTCAATGTCGGCTGGAGTATCGCCGATAATTCGCGCGACCTTTCGGTAGGTGCTAATGCGGAAACGATCCTCGCCGAGGATCTCCATAATATCAGCCATTTGATTGAAAAGCTCGCTTAGAATAGCATTTTTCATAAGGTTGACCCCGTTAGAAATTTGGTGAATAGGCCCAGACAGGCAAAAAGGACACTTTCTAACGGGGCTGATTATATCCGGGCGGGAGTAAAATCAAAATGATAATTTTTGTTTGCGGAGTAACAGACAGCCCGCGTTTCAACGACGAAAATAACTGATAAGCCAGAGAACAAGCGTCAGGATAATCGAGATTAGTATGCAGCTTGCTATCGGGAAATAAATCCGCCAGTTTTTTGAGCCGAATTCCAAATCGCCGGGCAATTTGAACAGGCCGACTCGGCCTAAAATCATTATAAGTGCGCCCAGCAGCGCTATAATGACGCCCGCCGAGATTAACCACCTGCCGATTTGCTGCGGACCAAAATCCATATTTTTCAAATCACTTACATACCAATTATACGGATTATACAAAGTTGGTGCGTTTCCTCAAAACAGAGCCGCGACCGTAAGGGAGCGACAACCGCCCTTGCGGTTATACAGTGGTTTACTATCAAGCGTACTCAATTTTTGTGATTGGTATTATAACCATTTCCAAAACCATTCAAAGTGTTAAAATATCTGCTATGAGCAAAGCGGATTGTGATACTTGTCTGACGACAGTCAAGATTCGAATAGGCACATCGGGATGGTATTATGACCACTGGAAGGAGCTGTTCTATCCTGCCGAGCTGGCGAAGAGCAAATGGTTCGAGCACTACGCGCAGCATTTCGACACCGTCGAAATTAACAATACTTTCTACCACCTGCCAAAACAAGAGTACGTACAGAGATGGCACAAGCTGGCGCCCAAGGGTTTTCTCTACGCTGTAAAGGCCAATCGATATATCACTCATATCAAGAGACTAAAAGATGCAGAAGAGCCACTCGAGCGGTTTTTCGAAAGAGTCGGCATATTAAAGGACAAGCTCGGCCCTATTTTATATCAACTGCCGCCGAGTCTGCACAAAGACCTCGACCTGCTCGAGACTTTTATAAAACTTCTTCCCAAAAAGCGGCCCGCTGTGTTTGAATTTCGACACGAAAGCTGGTATTGCCAAGATACTTTCAATCTGCTCGGGCAATATGGCGTTGGCTTTTGCATCCACGATATGCCGGGCAAAGAATCGCCCCGGGTGGTAACAGCCGACATAATTTACATTCGTTTCCACGGCACAACCGGCAGATATTCCGGCAGCTATTCAAAATCCGCATTACAGAACTGGGCCAAATGGCTCAAAGAGCAAACAAAAGAAGCCCGCAGCATCTACGCTTATTTCAACAATGACATCGGCGGCCACGCTATCAAAAACGCAAAAACACTAAAGGAGCAATTTCGGTAAGACCACGCCCAAACAGAGTTTGAGCGTGCCACCCGCCACGAACCACGAACTATGGAAGGACATTTAGTCCCTTTTCGATTGCGTATCGGCGGGCGGATTGGATTTCTTCGAGAGTGGGTCGGCGGTTTATTCTGGGATGTGCAGAGGCTTTGTAGCAAGGACGATACTGGGCCATAACGTTGATGGTGGTTGAAGGGCTAATTTCTTCGGCTAAAAAGTCTATAATCTCAAAGCTGCCCGCTAATTGGTTTGGCAAAACCAAATGTCGAACCAAAAGGCCGCGTGTAGCCAAGCCGTTTTTTACTTGAAGGTCGCCGACCTGGCGATGCATCTCCTCGACAGCCGTTTGATTTACTTGCGGATAGTCGGGCGCGGAAGAAAGCTCCCTGGCAACCTCGGAATCCGAATACTTCATGTCCGGCATATAAATATCTACGAAGCCATCAAGAAGCTTTAGCGTTTCGACCGAATCATAGCCGCCGGAGTTGTAAACTGTCGGCAGCGTCAGGCCGTCCTTGCGTGCCAGTTCAATGGCCGCCGTGATAGCCGGGATAACGTGGGTAGGAGTAACGAAATTAATATTGCTGCAGCCGTAATCCTGCAATTCGAGCATGGATTGAGCCAACTGCTCAATCGTTACCTGGCGTCCGTGGTGATGATGGCTGATATCGAAATTTTGACAGAAAACACAGCCTAAGTTACAGCCGGCAAAAAATATAGTGCCCGAGCCGCCGGAGCCGACAAGTACGCTTTCCTCGCCGAAATGCGGATTCACAGAGCTAACGACAGGCAAACAAGCAATGCCACAAAAGCCGGTTTCTCCCTTGCTGCGGTCGACTTTGCACTTGCGCGGGCAGAGTACGCAGGGATTCATATAGTCCCACAACCGCTGAACGGACTGACTAAAAGAACCGACATCAATTGGTAAAGACGTCATAATCTCGTATTGCGTATTGCGTCGTGCGTATTGCATATATTACGCTGCGTTCGACGCACGGCATACAGAAGGTTTACACAAGGTTATTATAGCATAACCCTCTAATTTGACAATTTTTTGCGCATTTGAGGGTGCCACGCTGGAGTCCATTAAAAACGCAAGGCTCAATACTATTGCAGGGGAATCGGATTTAGGGTACACTGTTTCTTCGACAAAACAGGGCTAAAACAGTGGGAAAAAAGGAGAAATTAACAGAACAGAAGGTTGGTTTAGCGCATCTTAGAAGTGAGCAGCAAAATCTCGACAGAACGAATGAGCATTCGGACCAAAGGCGAGATTCACTTGCAGCTCGATTGAGGGCCGGCGACCGTACAGCCGCAGCAGAGCTTGTTGACTTGTATTATGAGCGGATTTATTTGTTTATGAGGAGGCTTGGCCACAGCCGCCAGGTTAGTGAGGACTTGACGCAGGAAAGCTTCCTCAACGCCTGGGGCCATATAGGCCAGTTGAGAGACGGCAAAGCGCTAAATAGCTGGCTGTACCGTATTGCAGGCAATGTTTCAAGGCTGTACTGGCGCAGGCACAGAGGCAGGGAGGCGGCCAGCATTGAAGGCATTGAGGTCGCGGACGGCAGCAGCAAGACCGAGGGAGACAAAGCCGGTCATAATGAGCAGCTCGAGCAGTTGAAAAATGTTGTTACGCAGCTGCCTATAAAATTGAGACAGGCGGTTGTCTTACATTATATGCAGCAGTTGACTATCACCGAAGCCGCTGAAGCAGCAGGCATAAGAAAAGGGACCTTCAAAAGCAGGCTGAACAGAGCATTAAAAGCTTTGAGAAAGCACGTTATGTGAAGGCAGTCTAAGCGCAACACACGGCGTTTGGGAATCTGAGGAAAAAGGGAGCTGCGATGAGAAAAGAAAAGCTGAAAGAATTATTGAACGAATTGGCCGAGCGAGCAACAGAGCGGGTCGGCCCCGGTCTGAGTGAGGACATAAAGCACCAAATCCCGCACAAGCTTCTGCGTCACAGAGGCGGCTGGGATACCGTCAATATCATAATAGATTTAAGGATGAGTAAGTCAGTCGCAGCATCGGTGATAATCATTACGATGATTTTATTGGCGAACTTCCTTGGCAGCCGGGACTCGACAGGCGGCGGTATATTCCAGGACAGTATGCTATTGATAAAATATGTGAGTGGGTGGGCAGGTGCCGACATAAACGACGTATCGGCCGGCAGGTCAAAATACGAGCACCTGCTCGGCCGGGGTGAAGAGGTTGCGTGGTACGGCGATGACATTGACCCGCAAGATAGCAATGCAGTGCTGATGCAATGGAAGCTTTCCGATGGTAAGTATGGGGTGATGCTCGTTGATGGGCGTGAAAGGCAGGTCAGTTCCGAGGAGTTAATAAAACTGCTGACCCGGATGCTGCAAAAGAAATCAAAATAATAATATCACCGCAGGCGGCTATTTATTGTTTGAATTGCAGCCGGTTATATGGTAGAATATCTCAACGATAGGCTAATTTTTGAAAGAACCCATTTTTTAACAGCAGAAGGAGTATCATTATGAGGAGCCGAAGGGGATTTACCCTGATAGAACTTTTGGTGGTGATCGCTATTATTGCGCTATTGATGGCAATACTGATGCCGGCCCTGAATCGCGTGAAAAAACAGGCACAGTCGGTTTCGTGTCAGGCGAGACTGAAACAATGGGGCCTTATGTTCAAGTTGTACACGGATGACCATGACGGCTACTTCAATGAAGGCTGGGGCGTGGGTGAGACGACATTGTGGCCGAATGCACTGCGG
>JAUXAL010000066.1 GCA_030619925.1 Phycisphaerae bacterium
GTCCAGGCGCCCGGAGCGCCCGACTATGCACACAATACCACGGTCGATTTTGGCGGCGTAACAGCAAAGTACGTCAGGTTCACGGCTAACAGCAACTGGGGAGGCATCCTGAACCAATATGGTCTCAGTGAGGTTCGCTTCCTCCAAATACCTGTGCATGCAAGAAATCCCTACCCGGATTCCGGGGCAACAGGTGTGGACCTGGATGTGGTCCTTAACTGGGCGGCGGGAAGAGAAGGAGCTAAGCACGACGTGTACTTCAGCTCTGACCGGCAAGCCGTGATAGACGGTACTGCCGGTGTTGCCACCACGACCGAGACCAGCTATGGTCCCTTATCCCTCGATTTAGCCAAGACTTACTACTGGCGGGTCGATGAGGTCAATGAAGCCGAGACCCCCGCAACGTGGCAAGGCGACCTCTGGGACTTCAAGGCACAGGAATATTTTGTCGTGGACGATTTTGAGAGCTACAATGACCTTGACACCGGTGACCCCGAGAGCAACAGGATATTTCTAACGTGGCTGGACGGATACGGCATCGCGACAAACGGCTCTATCGTTGGTTATGATGTTGCTCCTTTCTGCGAGCAAACTATCGTTCACAGTGGCAACCAGTCGATGCCGTTGGCCTACAACAACACTGGTGGTGCAGCATATTCAGAGGCCGAACGCACTTTTGCTGTTGGGCAGAATTGGACGCAAGCCGGCGCTGCGACATTGGTGCTGTACTTCCACGGCGCTGAGGGCAACACCGGGCAGTTGTATGTGAAGGTCGACGGCTCCAAGGTGGTCTATGACGGTGATGCGGGTGACATAGCGAAACCACAATGGAATCAGTGGAATATCGACCTTGCACCACTTGGTGTGGACCTGCTAAATGTCACGAAGCTGGGTATTGGGATTGATGGCAATGGTGCCAGTGGTACATTGTACGTTGACGACATTCGGCTGTATCGGTTGGCACCACAAGCCAATTAAAGTTGCAATATATTGAGCTTTTGAAGGAGGACTATTATGTCTAAGAAATTGATTTGTTTGGTTTGTTTTGTTCTGGCGCTCGGCATGGTTCTGACGAGCGTAGCTAAGGCAGAACTCGTCGCCTGGTGGAAGTTTGGAGAGGGTTCCGGCGACATCGCCTATGACAGTTCCGGCAATGGCCACGATGGCACGCTGCTTGGAACCCCGGAATGGGTGGACGGCCCGGAAGGCTTTGGCGGCGCACTTGCATTTAGCCCAACCGGATTGTTGAGAATTGACTGTGGAACCTTCGACCCTACAAATGGGACGGGGCAATTTACTGTTGCCCTCTGGGCGCTCTGGGATGGAACGGGGACTTTTCAGCATTTCTTTACCAAGACGGACTCATGGGGCCCAGATACTATGATGTTCCAGGTCGAGTTGTGGGGAGCCCATGCGAATCCCGAGAATACTGACAGAGTGGGTATTTCGTATCAGGCCAATCCTGACGATTGTTGCCCCCCTTTCTCCATTATGCCTGCATATGAATGGGTTCACGTGGCCGCGACGTTTGACGGAACCAATGCCAGAGTCTATCTCAACGGCGTCGATGAGGTGGGCCCCCAACCATTTTCAGTAGGTACGGGTGTTGATGCCAGGGTCTATATCGGGGCTAGCCACCCCGGTAGGGGCAGGACTTTCCACGGGTCACTCGACGATGTCCGCGTTTACGACCGTGCGCTGACGAGAGACGAGATTCGGCTTCTTACGGTCAGCGGTGAAGACATGAATCTTGCCGTGGCTCTTCTGCCGGAACCTGTTGATGAGGCAATAGAAGTGCCACAAGACACGGTTCTTAGCTGGATGCCGGGAGAGCACTCTGATACGCATGATGTGTACTTCGGAATGGTTTTCGATGATGTCAACGAAGCCGGCAGAGACAACGATCCGAACAGTGTCCTAGTCAGTCAAAACCAGGCCGATACTACTTACGATCCACCCGGCCTTCTCGAATACGGCCAGAGGTATTACTGGCGGGTCGATGAGTTCAATGATCTGAACCCGAATAGTCCATGGAAAGGCGATGTCTGGAGCTTTACGGTAATCGACTATTTTATCGTGGTGGACGATTTTGAGTCCTACAATGCCCTTGACCCCAGTGATCCGAACAGCAACAGGATATTTCTGACGTGGATGGACGGATACGAGCAGCCGACAAACGGGGCTCTCGTTGGTTATGCTGAACCTCCTTTTTGCGAGCAGACTATCGTTCGCGGTGGCGAGCAGGCGATGCCATATTATTATGACAACGCTGATGCGGCAAATTATTCAGAAGCCCAGCGTATGTTTAGTCCCACACAGGATTGGACCATAGAAGGTGTTGGAGTACTATCGCTTTGGTTCAGGGGTTATCCGGCATATGTCGGCAGCTTCGTAGAGGCGCCGGCCGGCACCTACACGATGACCGCCTCGGGCCTCGATATCTGGAGCGACGCTGACGAATTCCACTTCGCCTACAAGGAGCTCTCGGGCGCTGCGGCGATTATAGCCAAGGTCGAGAGCTTGGAGAACACGGACCCGTTCGCCAAGGCCGGCGTGATGATTCGTGATACGCTTGAGCCGGACTCGACCAACGCTTCACTGCTCATTACTCCTGAAAACGGGGTCCGCTTCCAGTTTCGTACCAACGCCGGCAGCAAAACAGATAGGAATTTCGCAGAGGGCGTTACTGCTCCTCAGTGGGTGAAATTAGAGCGTACTGTAGGTGGATTTCTCAGGGCCTATTTTTCGGCGGACGGCAGCGCGTGGACGCAGGTGGGTATGGGGGCAATCAGAATGGATATGCCTGTGTACATAGGCTTAGCGGTGACCAGCCATAAAGTTGATGTAACGTGTGAGGCCAAGTTCTCCAACGTCAGCTTCCCCGACACCAGTGTTGGCCCGCAGTGGACCGACCAGGACATCGGGATACTCAGTAATCAGGCTGAGCCGATGTATGTAACTGTGGGAGATGGCAGCGGCACGGCAGCGAAGGCGTACCACGCTGACCCCGATGCAGCGGTGATAGGCGACTGGACGGAATGGAATATTCCTCTAACGGACTTCAGTGATCAGAGCGTTGTCCTGACCGATGTCAGCAAACTGGCTATTGGCTTTGGCGGTGCGGACAATCCGCAGCCTGGTGGTTCGGGTCTGATGTACTTTGACGATATTCGGCTGTATCTGCCCAGATGAATTGCTTCGCTGCTGAAACGAGATTAACTGCGTGGCTGACTATGCCCACGTTGAGCTAATGGCAAATGAGCGGCTCGCCGGCGATTACGGCCAGCTCCATAAATGGATTATATATAGCACCAATTAGTACTTGGTTGATTAGTTTGTGCAATTTTGGGGCCTATACTGTCTTGACCCGTTAGTATAGGCCCTTGTTTTTGTTAGTATTATTTATCACTGAAGAGGAGTATCTGAGAAGGCTGTCTCTTTGAATTGAATTCTGCAAGGACTTAGTGAAAAACAATCGAATGCATACACAGGTAATCGCAAATGAGATTATTGCATGGAAAGGCCAGCTAAGTTCACACAAAAAGGAGCATCAATTTTATCCGACGAAGGGAAATCGGCCGAGACAATAGTCTGATGCCGGTGAGTGAATAATTTGAGTGTACAATCTGCCAAAAAACATTATAATATTCTGTGTCCCGGACGTGTTTTGTAGTGCGCCGGGCATCAGATGTTGCGCTCAAAATACATCACGAGATGGCAAAAAAAATCGTGCAAAAATAGAGCATATAACAATGAAAGTAAGAAGCACTAACTTTGGAAGCAAGTGTCTCAAAGGCTTTTTATACAGTAATCTTATTTTGCTCGTTTTAGGAACTAATTTGCCCAGCAAGGCTGGCCCGCCACACGTATGGCGGGCTGGGTTTGATCATACCCGCCGGTGGCGGGCGACATTTGCCGGCCGGACAACCGATGTCTCGGCACAGCCGTCCGCTCGCAGTGGGCAAGAGGCAGCACGACGCGTGCGCAGTTTCGATTTTGAATCCCTCCATCTGGCCATTACAGACCTAATCGACACGTTCGGCCAAAGTTATCCAAAAGGCCAAGAGTATTTAGAGCGTCTGAACAGCTTGAAGGAATCAAGTAAAGCTGTCCTTAGCTCTTTTAACCGTGACAATAGCTCTGCAAAGGCCGCCGCGTTGAAACTCGCAAATGATCTGGACAAGTTGCGGTACGACGCACTGCTTTCCAATCCGCTGCTTGATTTTGACAAACTGCTGCTGCTCAAGCGCAAGCGTGGGCAGCTCGGCTTGCCCGTCAACCACAAGTGCAATTCTGGCATCAGCCCCACCGGCTACGACAACGAGATCGCAGTGCTGGGGCCCGTTCGTCCCGGCGGAACATTACAAACGCTATATCGGCCACCGGCCGACGAGTTCGTTGGCGAAATCGACTTGCACTTCGACGCCGACCGGCTGCTTTTCACCATGCCCAAGGAAAAGAGCTGGCAAATCTTCGAAATCAAGACCGACGGCAGCGGCCTGCGGCAGGTGAGCCGCGGCGAGCACCCGGATGTGGACAGCTTCGACGCCTGTTATCTACCC
Organism: Phycisphaerae bacterium; assembly: GCA_030619925.1. Taxonomy (GTDB): domain Bacteria; phylum Planctomycetota; class Phycisphaerae; order Sedimentisphaerales; family Anaerobacaceae; genus JAUXAL01. The sequence goes on from JAUXAL010000066.1 coordinate 4,563, forward strand.
GACGGGCGGATCGTCTTCGCGTCGACCGCCCCGTACACCGGCGTTCCCTGCTGGCACGGCAAGGAACGAGCGTGCAGTATCTACCTGATGGACGGCGACGGCGGCAACATGCGGCAGTTATGTTTCGACCAGGACCTCGACCTTCACCCTGCCGTGCTGGGCACGGGCCAGATAATCTTCAGCCGCTGGGACTACACGGGGCCTATGCATATGTATTTGCGTCCGTTAATGGCAATGAATCCGGACGGCACCGGCCAGCGAGCGGTGTATGGAAGCAACTCCTACTGGCCGAACGCGCTCTATTTTCCACGAGGGATTCCCGGGGCGCCGAGCAAGATCGTGGCTATTGTGGCCGGGTATCACGGAGTCTCGCGGATGGGCGAACTGGCGCTGCTGGATACGACCAAAGGCTGGCACGAGGCCGACGGTATCGTCCAGCGGATTCCCGGCCGCGGCAAGCCCGTCAAGCCCATCATCCGTGACAACCTGGTCGATGACTCCTGGCCCAAGTTCCTTCATCCCTACCCGCTAAGCGAGAAGTACTTTATCGTGGCCTCCCAGCTCAATGGCAAGTCCCCGTGGGGCATCTATCTGGTGGACGTGTTCGACAACATCTTGCCGATTCACGTAAAGCGGCAGTTCGACCTGTTCGAGCCCATCCCGCTGGCCAAGAGGCCCCGGCCTCCTGTCATCCCCGACAGGGTGGACCTGAAGCGCAACGACGCCGTAGTTTACTTGCACGATGTGTACGCCGGACCGGGACTGGCGGGGGTTCCGCGGGGCACCGTGAAAAGGCTGCGGATTGTGGCTTATCATTTCGGTTATCCGGGGATGGCCGGACCGGACAAAATCGGCTGCGGAGGGCCCTGGGAAGTGATGCGGATCCTCGGCACCGTGCCCGTCCACGAAGACGGCTCGGCAATATTCAACGTTCCGGCCAACACGCCGCTGTCCGTGCAACCACTGGACAAGCAAGGCAAGGCAGTGCAACTGATGCGGAGCTGGTTCACGGCGATGCCGGGCGAGACCGTCTCCTGTGTCGGTTGTCACGAACAGCCAAAGCAAATCCCCGGCCTGAGTCGCAGGTTAGCCGCCGCCCGTTCGCCGGCCCGGATTGAGCCATGGTATGGCCCACCGAGAGGTCTTGATTTTGAAAGGGACGTGCAGCCGGTGCTCGACAAGTACTGTGTCAGTTGCCACGACGGCCGGCAGATTACCGACCTGCGCTGCGAACGTTATGTTAAGAATTATCGCGGGCGAGAGCTTACGAGGCTGGGGGCAAATCGATTGCACCCGGCGGTTCGCGAGGCGCTCGGAGGCACAGCGGTTCGCTACACACCGGCCTATGAAGCACTCGTGCCGTATATCCGCAGGGTCAATATCGAGGACCACGTCGGCCTTCTTGTGCCTGGCGAATACCACGCCGATACGAGCGAGTTGATACAAATGCTCAGCAAAGGTCATTACAACGTTCGGCTGGACAAGGAAGCCTGGGACCGGTTGATTACATGGATTGATCTAAACGGGCCTTGTCACGGCACGTGGGGCGAAGTAAGCCCGATTCCCGATGGTGCCGACCGGCGGCGGCGCGAACTGAGTCGGCTGTACGGCGGTACCAAGGATGACCCCGAACAAGTCCCCGAAATTCGGCGCGCGTCCATCGAGCCAATAAGTCCAGAGCCCATGTGTGAAACGAAAACGCAAATCCCAGAGGTCGCCGGTTGGCCCTTCGACGGCGAAGAGGCCCGGCGCCGGCAAAGAGCTGCTGGAGTGTTTGAGAAAACGATCGATATAGGCGGCGCCGTAACGATGAAGCTGCTGCGGATTCCCGCCGGCCAGTTCGTTATGGGCGATGCGAACGGTCAGGCAGATGAACGCCCGCCTGCGCGAGTGTCGATCAGTCGAGACTTCTGGATGGGAGCTTGCGAGGTCACCAACGAGCAATACCACCGGTTCAATCCCGACCACAACTCGGGGTATTTTACGAAACGCTTCCAGGGCCCGGATGGTCCGGGTTTGTCACTTGTCGGTGCGAACCAGCCGGTGGTTCGGGTATCATGGCAGCAGGCCCTTGGCTTCTGCCGCTGGCTTTCGCAAAAGACCGGCATGAAGTTCACGCTGCCGACGGAGGCACAATGGGAGTATGCCTGTCGCGCCGGCTCGCAGGGACCGCTTTGGGTTCCCGCAAGGCGGGGTCCCTCTTACGGCGCCGAAGCGGGGTCGCTCTCGGCTACTACTCTGCGAAGCAGCGCTTCACTGCGAAGCACGAGATGGGCGAATGTTGCTGATAAGTCGCTAAGCGTTCGCCCGGGCCCTACCGGCGGTTTGGAATCAAACATCACGGCCCACTTCGGTAAAGGTATCCTTGAGTCGGCCGTCTATGGAGGAAACGTTCTTTGCGATGTGCGTTTTGACGACGGGGCCGTTGCAACGGCAAACGTAGGCAGCTACCGACCTAATGTCTGGGGCCTTTACGACATGCACGGCAACGCCTGCGAATGGACACGAACGACATATAAACCATATCCTTACGAAACTAATGACGGTCGCGATTACCCGGATAAGGCAGGTAGAAAGACAGTCCGCGGCGGGTCCTGGCATGACCGCCCCAAACGATGCCGTTCCGCTTTTCGCCTTAGTTACCCCGCCTGGCAGCGAGTCCACAATGTCGGCTTCCGCGTCATTTGTGAGGAGGACCCCATTTTGCAGAAAGCCAACAAAATAGGAATCCGCGAGAAGCTCGCAAAATCGCAACCCAGATAAAAACGCCAAAATCAAAAAACGCTATATCTGCAAAGGACGTTGAGTTGAAATAAAGACATGAAGAATATTTTTCTAAATACGGCTTTGTTAGGTCTAACAGTATTGAGTTTTGCTACTACCTGTGCCACTGGGCGAGAGAATTATCTTTCTCCTCAGGCTCTCATTTCATCGGAAAATGAAAACCTGTTATATGTTGCTCAAGGCAGCGCAAGGCAGGTTGCGGTCTTTAATACTGAGAGTGGTAAACTTATAGAGACAATCGATGTCCCCGCAGAACCGACAGGTCTTGCACTAAGCGCCGATGGTGCGCAGCTCTATGTCACCTGTGCAGGGCCGGAAGGACGCCTTTGCGTTATTGAAACCGCAGCCAACAAGATTATTAAACAAATTCCGGTTGGCCACGGTGCACGTTCGCCGGTGCTGGGCCCTGACGGCGGTATGCTTTATGTGTGTAACCGTTTCAGTAACGACGTCTCGGTGATAAATACCAGGAAGAACAAGCACGTTGCCAAGATTAATCCGCCAGACGTGCGGCGGATTAATGTCTTGCGGGAACCTTTCGCCGCCGACATTACGCCGGACGGCAAATGGCTTTTTGTCGGAAATCATCTTCCTGATGGGCCCGCAGACGCCGAATCCGTTGCCTGCAGGGTCTCTGTCATCAACACGAAAACAATGGATATCGACGTATCTATTTCTTTGCCGAACGGAAGTACGGCCCTTAGCGGCATTGCCGTCTGCCCCGACGGCAGATATGTATATGTCTCTCACATTCTCGCCCGCTATACAGTACCCACCAGTCAGTTGGAACGGGGGTGGATGAACACCAACGCACTGAGCATTATCGATGCCGGGAATAAGCGGTTAATTGATACTGTCCTTCTGGATGATGTGGATAATGGCGCCGCCAATCCGTGGGCTGTCTCATGCACAGCCGATGGTAAGTATATCTGTGTAACACACGCTGGAACGAGCGAACTGAGCATAATAGACGCACCTGCGTTACTGAAAAAAATCAAAGCTCGATACTCGTCGAGAATCGAGAATCGAGCATCCAGGGTCGAGAACGAATTGAGTTTTCTTTATGGGATTCGGCGACGTGTAAAACTTCGTGGCAAAGGCCCCCGCGCACTTGCAATTGTTGGCTGCCGAGTTTACGTTGCAGAATATTTTACGGACAGCATAACATTAGTTGACGCCGGCAGCGCCGGCCCTGATCATGCCCGCCTTCGGCGGGGCAAGAAATCAAGACCTGAAACTATTGCTTTGCCACTGGGCCCAAGACCGCAAATGACGCGCAGGCGCAGAGGAGAAATGCTCTTCAACGATGCTTCGCTGTGCTTTCAGAATTGGCAGAGCTGCGCAAGCTGCCACCCGGGAGGCGGACGGGCCGACGCGCTGAACTGGGACCTGCTTAATGACGGTATAGGCAACCCCAAGAATACAAAGAGCCTTCTGCTCGCGCACAAAACGCCGCCGGCAATGATTACAGGCGTGCGCGACCGGGCCGAGACAGCCGTGCGCTCGGGAATAAAGCACATCCTTTTTGCCACGTGTCCGGAAGAGGACGCTATCGCGATTGACGAATACGTCAAGTCGCTCAAACCTGTTCCGAGCCCCTATCTGGTCAACGGCAGACTAAGCAGGTCGGCCCGGCGAGGACGAAAGGTGTTTGACAAGGCAGGCTGTGCTTCATGTCATAAGGGACCGCTATACACGGATTTGCAGAAATATGATGTGGGCACCGGCAAGGGGCTGGACAAAGACGTAGAGTTTGATACGCCAACGCTGGTGGAAGTCTGGCGAACCGCACCGTACCTGTATGATGGGCGGGCCGCCACCATGAAAGAAGTGTTAACAACGCATAACCCGGGCGATAAGCATGGGCCAACGTCCAATCTAACTGATAATGAGATTAACAATTTGGCCCGGTTCGTTCTCTCACTGTAGAACCTGCGAGGACTATATTGACAGGAGAACTCAAGATGAGTAAGCACTACTACACCCGCCGTGATTTTCTAAAGACCATAAGTCTGGGGGCTACGGCTCTTGCTTTGCAGAGACCGCAAGGAGCCTCCAAACTTTTTGCAAGTGAGGTGACGAATAAAAAACCTAATTTCGTTTTAATCTTAGTCGACGATTTGGGGTGGATGGACACCGGCTGTTACGGCAGCGAGTTCTACGAGACGCCGAATATCGACAGGCTTGCCGCTGAGGGTATGCGGTTCACCGACGGCTATGCCGCCTGCGCAGTCTGCTCGCCGACCCGTGCGGCCGTAATGACAGGACGCTACCCGGCCCGCCTCGGCGTCACCGACTGGATCCGCGCCCGCTTCCAGGGCGGCAAGATTCCCGCAGATAAGAAAAACCCAGCTGAATACGTCGGCAACAAAAACAAAAAATTGTTGTGCCCGCCCAACGCGCTGTGGATGGAACTCGAAGAGATAACTATTGCCGAAGCACTCAAATCGGTGGGATACACATCCTGCCACGTCGGCAAGTGGCATCTGGGCGCTGACGATTGGTACCCGGACAGGCAGGGCTTCGATTTCAACATCGGCGGCTGCGACTTCGGCCAGCCACCCAGCTATTTTGACCCGTATTTTCGAGAGCGGCAGGGTCAAATCCCGACACTGAACCGGCGCCGCGAAGGAGAGTACCTCACCGACCGCGAAGCTGACGAAGCGGTCAAATTCATCCGCCGCCATAAAGATAAGCCGTTCTTCCTTTATATGGCCCACTATGCAGTCCACACACCAATCCAAGGTAAAGCCGACCTGGTCGCCAAGTACAAGGCCAAGAAACCTACGAATCAGAAGAATCCAACCTACGCAGCCATGGTCGAAAGCGTGGACGACGCCGTGGGCAAAATCTGCTCCGTTCTCGACGAACTTGACCTGGCCGAGAGGACAATAATTTTCTTCACCAGTGACAACGGCGGCCTTATGAGCGTAACGGACAACACCCCCCTGCGTGCCGGCAAGGGCCATCCGTATGAAGGCGGTATCCGCGAGCCTTTGATTGTCCGCTGGCCGAAAGTCATAAAGCCGGGTACGGTCAGCCGCGAGCCGGTCACCAGCGTCGATTACTTCCCGACCATCTGCGAAGCGGCTGGTGTTCGGCTGCCCCACGACCGTGCCATCGACGGTATCTCACTTGTTGAGCACCTGAAATCCAACGGCATCAAAGAACTGGACCGAGAAGCAATCTTCTGGCACTTCCCCCATTATCGCGGCGACATTGTACCCTACAGTATCGTCAGAGCAGGTAACTGGAAGCTCATAAAGCGATACGAGGGCAAGACTTTTGAACTGTTCAACCTAAGGAGAGACCTGTCAGAGAAAAACGACCTCTCGAAAAAGATGCCGAGAAAGGTCAAAGAGCTCGACACTAAACTGAGCGACTGGCTGCGGGCCACCGGCGCCAAGCTGCCCAGACCGAACCCGGACTATGAACTAAGTTAATTGGTTAATTAACTCGCTAAGGAGACTATTATGAATCGGCGTAATTTTCTAAGAGTTGTGGGACTGGGGGCAGCGGCCATGGCTATGCCAGAGGAGCTGTTCGCGGCCCGAAGAAACAAGGACAGGCCCAACATTCTGTGGATACTGTCCGAGGACATCAGTCCTGACCTGAGCTGCTACGGAACGCCAGCAGTACAGACTCCGAACCTGGACAAGCTGGCTCATCAGGGTATTCGCTTTACCAGCGCATTTACGACCTCTCCGGTGTGCTCCGCCAGCCGCTCGGCAATGATTACAGGTATGTACCAGACCTCTGTCGGCGCCCACCATCACCGCAGCCATCGCGACGACGGCTACACGCTGCCCGAACCTGTCCGGCTGATAACCGACCACTTCCGCAAGGCGGGGTACTTCACCGCCAACGTCAAGACGGCCGCGGCCGGTGTGCGCGGCTCGGGCAAAACAGACTTCAACTTCCAGTCCAAAAACGCTTTCGATGGGAGCGACTGGAACCAGCGCAAGCCCGGCCAGCCGTTCTTCGCACAACTATCCATAAGCATGACACATCGAGGCGGACGCTGGAAGAATCTGCGCGAAAAGTTAAACAACCCGGTCGACCCGGCCAAGGTCAAGCTGCCGCCATACTACCCCGACCACCCCATCGCACGGGATGATTGGGCAACATATCTGAACTCTATCCAGGTGATGGACGGATACGTCGGCAAGATTCTAAAACGCCTCGATGATGAGGGCCTGGCGAACAATACGGTGGTGATTTTCATAGGCGACCACGGCCGCTGTCACGTCCGCGGCAAACAGTGGCTTTACGATGGCGGTATCCATATCCCGCTAATCATTCGCTGGCCCGGCAAACTCAAAGCCGAGCAGCTCTGCGACAACTTCGTCAGTGCAATCGACATCTCGGCGACGGTGCTGAAAATAGCCGGCATTGAGCCGCCGAAGTATATGGAAGGGCAGGTCTTTCTCGAGCCTGGCGCAAAGAGTATTTGGAAGCCTGTGAACAAGCGGGATTATATAATCGCTGCCCGTGACCGCTGTGACGAAACCATCGACCGCATACGCTGCGTCCGGACGAAGCGATACAAGTACATCCGCAACTTTATGCCGGAACGCCCCTACACGCAGTTGAACCGCTATAAAGAGCGGTCCTATCCGATGTTGAATCTTATGAAGGAGCTTCACGCCCAGGGCAAGCTTACGCGCGTTCAGGCCCTGTTCATGGCGCCGCGAAGGCCAAACGAGGAGCTTTACGACATCCGGAACGACCCGTACGAGATAAACAACCTTGCAGCCTCACCAAAACACAGGAAGACACTAAAGAAAATGCGGGCAATTTTGGACAAGTGGATTAAAGACACTTCCGACCAGGGACAGTTTCCAGAAAAATTCAGTGCCATAACACCGCGCGACAGAGAAAGAATTATCGAGGATAGAAGCTGGCCGAGTAATTGGCCCGCCATTCTGCAAAAATAGCGCAGACGAGGCTTCAGACCAACGACCAGCCCGGCAATAGATAACTCGAAGCAGCCAGACAGGTGCTTGATTCTGATGGCGGGACAGAAAGCAGTTTCATCTTACCTTAATAGGTACGCCTTTATCACGGGCCTGGGCTATGAACAAATTGAACTCTTCCAATAGCACCTGCATTTGCTGAGTATTTTCAAGCAGATTTTCGTAAAATCGTCCGTCGTTGATGAGCCTGGCAGCGGTGCCTTGTCCGCTGTCTATTTTCTCCAGGATTAGCCGTAACTTCGATGTCGCTTTGCTTAATTCTTCGCTCGTATCCACCACAGCAGCAACGATTCTTTCTATTTTGGCATCAGCATTCTTCAAAGTTGATGTCCCGGCAACGGCAAATTTTTGGAATTCTTCTATTGTCTGCCTGGCCTGCTGTGAGGCCTCAGCCAGATTAGCTAAAGTTTTCTTTATGTTCTCTTTATTCTCCCTGCCGCCAATAATATCGTTGGCGTTAGTGAGAAGAGCTTTGAAGCTTTCAACCAACTCGTTCAGTTTCTTCTGGCTTTCTTCCGGGAAAAACTCACTGGTCGTACCGGTCGAGCCCTGTAGCCATATTTTGTCCACCAAAAATTTTGTTTCCGGCCGGTTCGGATCAAGCGGGGTCGCGGGCTCTCCAAGGCACTGTTTAAACTCAATATAACTACTGCCCAACCCCCGCGTCATCAGTTTCACCTCAATGTTGGAGGGAATATTGACGTATCTTTTGTCAATAGCAAGAACAACTACCGTTTGATAATACTCCAGGCCGGTCACCATATCTGTTCGTATCTCCGGAGCCATCTTCTTTGTAACTCCGCCGATTTGATAGCCGCAAAATCGCACCGGCGTACCTCTCTGCACTCCCGGCGCCATCGGGAATTGAACGAACACTTGAATAGAACCGAGTTTGGTGTAAGCCGTTGGCAAAGCGTCGATTATATATATCAGCCATACAAGCGCACACAAACCTACTATCACAAAAATTCCCACAATAATATTGCGCCTTCTTTGGATGGTTTCATAGTCACTCACTGTTTGCTTCCTTTCAAATCGCTGCGACCTTCAAGAAACAACTCCCTTATAGCACGCAAAGGATAGCCGCTGTCGTTAAGTTTCTTTATCAGCTTAATTCGCCCGATACTTTTTTCATCAAACAGCCGTCTGCGACTCGGCGTAACCTCTGTGGGCTTGAGCAGCCCGACCATAAGGTAATATCGCAAAGATTCGGGGGAAATGCCAGCTTTTTTTGCGGCTGCACTTATCGATAATAATTTGCCTTTCTCAGTCAAAGTTTATCCCTTGAATCAGTATACAACTGATTATCGACTATTTATTATTGATTTCTCTATGTGGTTAATTGTCTTTTCCTATACTCTTTATACCATTTTCTACCCGATTTTCCCAACCGCGGCAGCGGCCAGAGCCAAAAACGAGGCTTTTACCTGCTCAAATGTCGGCTTGGTTCGGGCCCCCGCTGCCGGCTTGCGCAGCAAACCGCGGGGGCGGGGCCCCTGAGGTAAAATCATAAGCAAATAATCGAAGCCAGCGGGAATCCGGTCCTGGCTTTGCCGAAAGGCTTCCCGCAGCAGCCGCTTCAACCGATTACGCACAATTGCACCGCCACAGGATTTACTCACAGAGACACCCAATCGCGGATAACCACAATCGTTTTCTGCCATATAGAGCGTAAGCAACCCATTGCTCACACGCAAACTGCGAGCCAAGACGGCTTTGAATTGCCAGCTGCCGACAAGCCTTTTCTTTTTCGCAAAAGAGAACCGCTTCATTGTTCATTGTTCGTTGTTCGTTGTTCGTTGTTCGTTGTTCGTTGTTCATTGTTCGTTGTTCATTGTTCGTGGTTCATAGCTCATAGCTCATAGCTGGTAGTTCTTGAAGACTATGAACTATGAACTCATAACTATGAACCTGTTTTTAACCTGTTGCCACAGCCATTTCATCCGCTATTTTACGTCTGTGCAAAACTTCAGCACTTATCTTGCGCAGCGTCTTGCGATAGTCCAGAACGCCAACAAGCTGGTCACTTCCGTCACTCGATACCACAGGTATACTTTCCAAATCATAGCGTCTCATCTGCTCCATTGCCTCTTCGAGCGGCTTATTCGGCGTTGTCTTGTCCCGTACCGGCTCGGCAACATCACAGGCCAGCAGCCAGCCGGCAAATTCCCTGTTGGCAAACATCTCTTTAATATCGGGGATAGTAATTATCCCCGTAATCCGAGATTGAGCATCAATAACCGGATAATACACACTCTGGCTGGTGCTAAACACTTCAAGAATCTGCTGGAGCGACAAGTCCTGTGCAATGCTGGTCGGCTTGGCATCCATAACATCCTTAACTTTATACGTCTTTATGAGGTCTTCCTCGGTAACGTTCATTCCCACTTCACCTGCCTTTTTGACACCGACTTTAACCAACACAGGCCCGACTATTTCCATCAAAAACGTCGCTGTCATGACGACCATAATAATCGTATGACCGAGGTCTCTGTTAAACTGCTGGCCTGCCAGGATAGCAAGACCAATGGCCACACCTGCCTGGGGAAGCAGACAAATTCCAAGGTATTTTCGAACCACAGCCGGGGCGCCAGAATGCCTTGCACCAAACCACGACCCAACCACCTTGCCCGCCGCCCTACAGAGAACATACACTGTTATCATAGCCACCATCCAAGGACCAATCCTGCCAAACTCCATATGGGCCCCGGCCAAAACAAAAAATGAAACATAAATCGGCGGAGAGAATTTCTCGACAAGCTTAAATGTGCCCTTGCTCTGGCGGGGCATCAAGTTGGCAATCGTTATACCCAGCGCCATAGCAGGCAAAATCGGGCCAATTTTCAGTATCATTGAGATGCCCACAACAAGCAAAAGAGACGCGAGGGCAAACTCCAGAATCTTATCCTCGGCCCTGACAAACTTTAAGAGAAAATAGAGCAACACGCCCGCTAAAAATCCCAACATTATTGTACCAACAATTTCAGCTAACAGTAAAAACGTGGCGCTTAAAACAGAGTTTTGGCTCGTGCCCATAAGCGCCTTTGCCCCTGTTGCCGCGCCGCGGTAAAGCAGCAGCGCCAGGGCATCATCAAGGGCCACTACAGCCAAAACCGCCGCTGTCAAAGGCCCTCTTGTCTTATACTCCCATAAAACATTTACCGTCGCCGCCGGCGCCGTAGCAGAGGCAATGGCACCAAGCACAAGCCCTATCGCAATCGAAGTAAACAGATTACCTGTTACAAACCACATCACCACCGAAGTGCCAACCATTACCAACAAAAAAGCCCCTATCCCCTGTGAGAAAAGAATGATAAAAAATTGCTTGCCGTACTTCTTAAAGACATCAGCCCGAAGTTCCGCACCAATCATAAAACCTATGAGACCCAGTGCGAACATTGTGAAAGGCTCAAGAGCGTCAATCGTCTCCGGAGTTATTAAACCAAAGACATCACCCAAAAGTATTCCGACAATAATACAGCCGACAACCTGAGGAATGTGCAACTTTTGAAAAATACGGGCACCAAACGCACCACCCAGGATAACCAGCCCGAACAACAGGGCCAAATTCAAATGGCCAACAACCTCGGTACTCGCATTAACGGGCGAATGAACCATAGTAACCCTATCTTGTGAATTTATGAAAATTACGCATTTTGGGCACTATGCATACTATCAGCTTTTTGCTGCCGTGACAACACTTCTGCACTGAGCGACCGGCTGACTACTCGACGGTTCAAAACACCGACAAATCTGTCATCTTCATTTGAAGCTACAACCGGAAGATATTCTATATCGAGCCGCCTTGCCCTTTCCAATGCCTCCGACAACGCTATATCCGGCGTCACCTTGGCAATAATCGGCTCCATAACATCAAGTGCGACAAGCCAATCATTCAACTCCTGCGTTGCAAAAGTATTTCTAATACCATCCAACGTAATGGCACCGGTTAGCTTTTTATCATTGTCAACAACAGGATAATAAAAGCTGTTAGTGTTGCTGACTATTTTGATAACTTCACTCAGGGACATACCTGCCGAAATAACCGGCACCTCTGCATCCATCACATCACCGACACTGTAAGTCTCGATAAGGTCTTCTTCAGTAATATTGAGTCCTACCTCGCCGGCTTTTTTGACACCTACCTTGACAAACATCGGACCAAATATTTCCACCACAAAGGTCGTTGTCATCACAATAACAATGATTGCGTGCCCAACCTGCCCAGAAAACAATTGACTGGAAATGATTGCCAGGCCGATTGCAACACCTGCCTGACTCAGCAGGCAAAGTCCGAGGTATCTGCGGACTACATCGGGTGCTTTGGACACTCTGGCACCGAACCAGGAGCCAAACGCTTTGCCGACCGTTCTGCCAACAAGATAAACCAGAACCATCACAATCAGCCATCCGGTTATTTCACCAACGACGAGATGGGCACCGGCTAAAACGAAAAATAGCACATAAATCGGGGGTGCAAATTTTTCTATAAGCTCAAAGGTGCTTTGCCTTCTGCGAGTGGCAAGGTTGGCAATTGTCACCCCAAGCGTCATTGCTGCAAGAATTGAGCCGACCTTTAATGCTACGGACAGGCCGATGACAAGTAACACAGAAGAGACCGTAAAGGCAAGGGCCTTGTCCGGCTCTTTGATACGTCTGAGGATAAAGCTGAGCAATAACCCGGTAAGCACACCTAAAATTACGGCTCCTACGATCTCAAAAACAGCCATCAGGATAATAGTCCACATCGAGCCGTTTGTTTCGCCAAGAAAAACAACAGCAATGCTCGATGCAAAACTGTAAAGCAAGAGCGAAAGGCCATCGTCGAGAGCAACAATTGCCAGAACAGTCGATGTTAGTGGGCCGCGAGTCTTATATTCCCACAGTACGTTCACAGTGGCAGCCGGTGCGGTCGCCGAAGCGATTGCACCGAGGACAAGCGATATGGCAACCGAAGTGCGGAGGTTCCCGGTGAAATGCCAGGCTACAAATCCAGTAAAGACAGCTACGAGGATGAATGCCGCTATCCCTTCGGAGCAGAGAATAACAAAGAATTGCTTACCATATTTGTTGAAAACGTCGCGTCTCAATTCGCCGCCTATCATAAAACCGATGATGCCGAGGGCGAACATATTAAATGACGAGAGAGTTTCTACGGTATCACGCCCGATGAGGTTCAGGCCGGATTCTCCTATAATCAAACCTATGACAACGTAGCCCACTACCTGCGGGATACGAATTTTTTGAAAGACCCGGGCACCCGCTGTTCCAAAAAATATGGCCAGCCCCATCAGCAAAATAATATTGAGATGCTCAATGCTTTGAGCCAATATTTTGCCTGACAATTCACTCATTTCTCAAAATCCGTTTTGTCAAACGATCTTTGCGTGGCGCCCTTAAGCCAAAGAACGCCGGGCGTTGTCTGTCAGCTATCAAAGCCAGAAGAAAATACCAGCCGAAAATAACCTATCTTGGAAGTCTTATTTTTCGTCGACCGTGACACCGGGCCAACCGTCTGTGCGGAACGGAGAAGCCGGCAGACCTTCCCTATTATACAGATTGCATACAGGGTTGTCCGCCCAGGCATACCGCACGGCAGCAGGCTCGGAAACTTCGTCGCTACTAACTACAATCCCATCACCATCTATCCTTGCATCGGCCCAAACGAATTTGCGGTCCGCTGCGGCAATGGCAAAACCTTTCAATGCCCCGCCCCCGCGGGCAACAAGTCCACCGCCAACGTGATCAAATTGCAGGATAATCTTATCACGCTCGACCTTCATCGATTTGTAGATAGGCCCGGAATAAACCAACTTTTTTCTATAGCTCCTGGCCAAAGCCCATAACGCCAGACGCTTACCGACATCCTGCTTGTTCTTCGGATGAATATCGTCGGCCTCCCCGATGTCTATGATTACTGCCATCCCCGTATTGGGCAAAGCCAACGTCATTAGCTGGGCCTCTCGCAGCTCCGCCAATGCACTGTCAGCCGGCTCAGGATTCACAGCCTTAAAATTAGGCAACTGCACGAAAAGGAAAGGGAAATTACCCTGTCCCCAATCGTTGCGCCAGTTCTTAATCATCGCAGCAAAGAGCTTGCGATACTGATAGGCCCGGGTTACGTTCGCTTCCCCCTGGTACCATATCGCCCCCTGAATCGCGTACGGAATCAGAGGAGCAATCATGGCATTATACAAACCCGCCGGTGAGTGATGATGTCCCGGCCCAAGTGGTGCACGCGGTTGCCGAGGCGGTTTCTCCCCCTCTGTCTTGGCCTTTTTAACAGCCTCTTTCCATTGAGCAACCTTCTGCTCATGTTCGGTCTTTGCCTGCGGGTACCTCGCAACTGCATCAGCATATCGCATCAAAATAGGCGCAAAATCCGCATCCTTCTCAAGTATCTCTCGTCTCGTCCACGCCTCGGCCGGGGTCCCGCCCCAGGACGTATGAATTAAGCCGACCGGAACGTCAAGCTCTTTGTGCAGCTCTCTGCCAAAATAGTAGGCCACCGCTGAAAAACTCCGAATCGTCTCGGGGCTGCACGATGTCCAGCCGCCCGCACAATCAGACTGCGGCTGGTCAGCCACCTTCCGCCCGACCGTGAACAGCCGAATCTTTGGATAATTCGCCGCAGCAATCTTCCACTCGGCGTTAGCAGAAGACCTTACCGACATGGCCATATTTGATTGGCCCGAACAGACCCAGACCTCGCCGACCAGAATATTTTTAATTATTATCGTATTTTTACCGCTGATAGTCATTTCGTACGGCCCACCGGCCTTGGGTGATTTCATCTCAAACTTCCACTTACCGTTCTTGTCCGCCGTAACGGCCCACTTCATACTGCGCCAATTGACGCTGACCATAACTTCTTCACCGGGCTCCGCCCAGCCCCAGACAGGCGCCTTTCTGTCCCGCTGCAAAACCATATTGTCACCTATTATCGCCGGCAGCCTAACATCGGCAAAAGATGCGCACGCACTTACCAACAGCAAAAGCAGACAAAAAACTAAAACGGCCGGCTCGCTAAAACCGATTCTCCTGTAACTCATCTTTCAACTCCTTCTAAAAAATAGTGAACGCCAAGTCATAGATGATAAACAATAAATAGTGGAAATTCAACCGACATTTTTTTCAGTGCTGAACACTAAGAGCTTATCCGAATAACCGGGTCGTTATGAGCGGTAGGGTGGGGCTTGCCCCACCATTATTTCTAACCGTTTTTATCGTTATGTAAGTTGGTGTTTGTAACGTATTCATACTGTTCTGGTAAAGTGTACTTTTTCCCCTAATCCGCAGGAACGATTTGTTAGGTAGCCGAGAACGGCGGTTTGCAGCTAACCGCCTTCGATCCAATAGCGCCTGACCTTGCCGTCAACCACTTCAAAGCAAACCGTCTTGGTCTCCACGCATCGTTCACCGGGAAACTTCAGCTTGATCGTGCCATCTTCGGAGTGTTCGACCAGGTGTTCGCGATACGAAATCTGATGACGATACTGGAGAATCTCGCCGCCTCCATCAGTCGTGGATCGCGAGCTTGGTCTGCCAAGTTTCGCGATGAGCCAAGTGTCCGTGGTCTGCCCTAACTGAATCTCGTCAAGGATCTCCTGGCTAACAGCCTTTCCCGTCTCCTTTTCGCCCGAGCTCACATTAGCAACGCGGCAATTAACGTGGCAACCGTCAGAGCCGAGGATGAAGAAACACAGCGCGAAAAGCGTCACGAGTCGAAATGCCATCGCATACCTCCCACAATCCGTGCCGCCGTGGCCAGACATCCTTCTTGTTAGGGGTCTTATATGGGTTCCGTATAACATCCCTTTGCCCAAAGTCAATAAGTAATCCCTTGGAAACGACTTAGGCCAGTTCTCCTTCTTATTGAATTCCGGGGACACCATACTTAATTCCAGCCGATGTCTGCGTCCCAAAGCTCCATAGTAATGTAGTGTGGGCTTTAGCCCACCGATCAAAGCAAGTGACATTCTTTAAGTTGGGGCAAACCCTACCCTATGCCTCTTTCATTATCAAGCACAACTTATCGAAAGATGTTACCTTAACCCTTTAATTCCCTTGTCATCGCTTATTTCTTTTTGAGAGTCAGAATAAATGTTTCGCCACCGATTCTCTCGTACTGAGAAGAAAGAACATTTTTTACTCCGTTGAATGAAGCAATGAGCAACTGCTGTAACGTGTCGCGAATTGGTAGGCGTGCCCGAATCTCTTCACATAACATTCCTGAGGGGTCTTCTATCTCACCGCTACCTGTGGATAATGATCCTATCTCAATGTCGTTGCCATCTCCGAATAAATGTCTCTCCTGAAGGCTAAACGCTGGTTCTGATTTGTTGTCGATGTAGAAAAGCCGAGGTTCATTACATGAATCAAAACCTACAACAAATGCAAAGGCTCTAGCTCGATGGATTCGTTCGGGTGACTCCCGATTCTTAAGAAGTTGCCATGTGGCTTCCATTTCCTGGCGAACGATTGGAGCAACTTGCTCTACGTTGGTCATATCTCGTTCCTCTGCAATTTTGGAGACCGTTCTTGGAAGTTTCGGCATGTACGCACCTGCTACAAGCAACCCACAACGCTCGGACAGTTTGTGTACTTTTGAGTGTGTGTTGTGTACCTGCCCAGTATCAGTGTTAACGACTCTGCCATCTGAAAGCAAGTACACTGAATCACAAGTGATAAAAGCTGCAATTAGAGTTCCTTCAACCATGATTCTATCGTAAGTTAGCGGCAACTAATACCCGCAAATCACCGGCATGCAAAACGGAGCAAAGCGACGCTTTTTGCTGTCTGAGTGTATGTGATTGTTAGGTGCCTCGGCGGCCAGCCTCATACGCACCTAGTTTTTGCTCCAACTCACTAACCATAGGTTCCACTACGGCAACAACCTCCTCAGGGGAATTAAATTGTTCAGGTAATCCCGGAGTGACTAGGGCAGCGAGCACTTCACTCTTAACCGGATAAAGACCACGAAACGCTCGGGACAACAAATCTCTGCATAGCTCTATTACACGTGCTCCCGAGTAGGCCCATTCGTATACCTCAGGGCGGAGCCCATGCTCAATTCTTTGGTCTTTAGGAATGTCCCAGTAACGATCATTACATTTTTCGATCCGGTCATAGAGCTCCCGCAAGCGCATTGAATAAATGTCGTTCTTAGCGGTAGCGCTAACCTCAGCGAGCGTGGTGACTTGAACGTTTGTGAGATTTGCTGCTTCAATGGCCCCGCTTTGGAACCCAGCTTCCGACAACAGGATTCCGCGATCTGCCCCGACGTCGGCGACGATTTCGCGTAAGGCAAGTACATGGAGTTTCGATACGCGCGTCTTCCAATGCTTGCATTCGACAAGCCAAGTAATTTCAAATCCTACATAGTGCGACTTAACAAGCACATCTACATCGTGGGTCGTCCTCACACCCTCTACAGTGACATCTGTTGAGACATCAAGGCCGAGTGACCTGAAAAATGAAGCCGCTTCTTCCTGATATTCTTTCCACGAGATAGCCATATAGTTTCTCTGAGCCTGATCAAGGGGCGTACATAGTTGACTTTGTGGGCGCCTAACGATGCTGGTCAGGGGCGAGCATCGCGAGTCCCTTGAACCAGCTGGTTATGCCAATTCGTCGCCCACTTTATTAATATCCTGCATGAATTCTTGGAACTGAGGCAAATCACCGTTGCCGTATGACTCACAAGCGGCCTTAACATCTCTCTTGAGTTCTTCTATATGACCTTTTAGTTGTTCTCGCTCCATTTCCAGCATGCTATAGCTCGGGAGACATGAAAGCCAAGGCGAGATCTTGCTTATTTTCAGTATCATGTCTTTCATATCTTTGAGGCAGGCTATGTTATTGTTTAATATGTCCATACTTTCTTTGCTTTGATTTGAAGCCTCAAGCGATAACTCACGAACTAGCTTCGACAAACTAAGGACCATCTCATACACATCTATTCGCATTTTTTGGTAACTCTGAATAACTTGTAGTCTTACTTGACGGAGATGTGTAGCAAGAGCAAAAAGAAAACTCGCAATCGATATAATAAGAGCGATTATAGATATTCGGATTTCCATATCATAAAAACTCCTTGTCATAACTACTGATTATATGGTTTCCGTATAAGAACCCATAGCCGTTTCACTGTCCGCATAACATCCCTAACTTCTCGTCATTGGGAGGAATCCCACCCGCCGTTGTACTCTCCTAAAATACAATCAAATTATTGCTCTTTCAAGTGAAAGATTGCGAATAAATAGGTTTACGGTGGGGCACTCGTCTCGGCAAAGGCGCGCCGAGCCGGAGCAGGAAGCCCCACCCTACCGCTATCCGCTCCACGCTATCCGCTGTACGCTAATCTTTAATCCACTCAACAATCCGGCATCAAGCATCCAGTATTAGCTCACTTTAGGCACTTTAGCTCACTCCTCACTAACGAGCATCCAGCAATTAGTGGGGAGTCTCGGAGATTTTTCAGGATTTCACTCGAAATCTAATCTGTTTTATGGTATAATGTATCTAAATACTGGATACTCGATACTGGATACTGGATAGCAAATCGTCAATCATCCATTGTCAATCGTCAATCATAAATCAGGGGGTTCCTAATGGCAGCCCAAGTTGTTCTTTTGAGAGCCCGGTTTATGGGTGTCGAAACTCGTATCGAAGCTGGAAACTGGTATCTGGATACACGAAAAA
>JAUXAL010000021.1 GCA_030619925.1 Phycisphaerae bacterium
GGTTTCATCCGTGAACCACATCGTGTGCGTGTCGGTTACAACGTCGGCTTTGGCCCACATAGCAATAGTAAGTTGAGGCACACCTTGTATTTGACTGAAACCGATGACTGTTACACCTTGAGTAGTCCCGTCAAGGCTAATTGCCTGGCCGGTCCGGCCGACCACGTACAATGGACTGCCGAACGGGACACTCTGGACGGCGTTACCGGAGACGTCGTTCGGCCCACCGTCAAAGGGCCAGTGGCCGATAAGACCGGCAGGACTGGGAGCTGTCGTCGCAAGACTGTAATCACTAAGGAGCCAGTCACCTGCCATTATCTCAAGGTCTAAATAGTTGACTACGCAATCGTTGTTGATATCGCCTTGTGGTTTTCTAAGCGAAGGAATACATCTGGAAGGATACAGCCGAATATCGTCAAAGAGCATCTTACCTGAACCGCCCGGCGTCGTACCGGTCTCGTCACCAACGCCAATACTCAGCTTCGTGACATTCTGCAGGTCAACACCGAGCGATGCAAGGTCGATATTCCACTGCTTCCACCGTGGTCTCGCCATGTCAGCGGCATCACCGTCATAGACCACCTTAGAGCCGTTGACCTTCACATACATCTGCTCAGCAGCATTGTTCGGATCACCGTGGAACCACAGTGACAACGCTTTAACACCATGCTTTGTCCAATCCTGCGCCGGGCTCAACGTCAGCTCTGCCTCTGAATATCTTGCCGTGCCGGAGTTGTCGTAGAACAGCGGCATTGACTGCGCGCCACTGTGAACGATACTTTGCTCGCAAAAAGGAGCAGCAGCATAACCAACGAGAGAGCCGTTTGTCGCGACGCCGTATCCGTCTAACCACACATTAAATATCCTGTTGCTCTCGGGGTCATCGGGGTCAAGGTTGTTGTAGCTCTCAAAATCGTCCACGACAAGGAACTCGCGTGTCGTAAGGTTCCAGACGTCGCCTTCCAACATTGTTGGGGTCTCGGCCATATTGACTTCGCTAATCTTCCAGTAGTAAGTCTGAGCTAAATCGAGGGACAAGGGACCATAACTGGTTTCGGGCACGCTAATAACAGGGGCATTACCGTCTATCACAGCTTGCTCATCGGTGCTAAGGTACACATTGTGCTGGGCCGCTTCTCTTCCCGCTCTGAAGCCAAGGTCCACATCCACGTCGACATCTGTTGCCCCGGAATCCGGGCTGGGTTCTCTTGCACGCAGAGGTATGTGTAAGAAGCGGACCTCGCTCAGACCATATTGGGGCATGATGCCTCCCCAGTTGCTGTTAGCCGTGAGCCTGACGTACTTTGCTGTTAAGCCATTGAAATCAATAGTGGTATCGTGTGCGTAGTCGGGCATACCAGGCGCCCGGGCAAACTCGTGAGTAGTACCCAATGGCGTATAGTCCGTACCGTCGACCGAATACTCAATGGAAACATCTTTGAACCCGAAACCGACCATTGGCTCGAGAAATTGATTAGAGTTCCAGACCCACATCTCATGCAGTTTATAAACCTTGTCGAACTCATATTGGATCCAGTTCGGCTGCGGCCCCGTAGTACTGCTCAGCCACATATTCATCTCTCCTGTCGAGTGCAGGTCGTCAGCATCCAGTCCCGAGCCGTTCACCGTATTTTCAGGGCCCGTATCTGCGTTCTGCGCGCTGGAAGCTGTGGCGGTTATATTCCCGATGGCATAAGCAACCGGCTCGACCGTAAACTGCCAGAGCTCGCCTTCAAAAATTGTAGAGTCGGGCGACGCGTTGACTTCATCGACTCGCCAGTAATAGGTCTTGCCGAAATCAAGCAGTTGAGGTGGAGTATAGCTGCTGGCATGCTGGATTATACCGCCAATGCCGTCGTTGACATCGTTGAAGTTCTCACTGAAGTAGAGTTTGTGCCCATTGACTGGAGGTGCATATTCTCCCGGCGTCCAGCTAAGGACCACATCTCGTGGCACATCTGTTGATTCATCTTCCGGACCTGGTTCAGAGGCCGAAGGTGAAATGGGTCCAATACCTGCCATAGCCTCATGTATCTCTTCCAGCGTCAATACAACGTCATAGATGCGGAGATCATCAATCGCGCCGGTGTACCACCTGCCGTCCCGATTGTAGCGCTGTCCCATGATGGCGTCGTAATCTGAGAGCGGATGGACCACGTCCGTGTCGTTTTCCGGCTGTGTGTCATCTTTACCATCAAGGTAGATTGTCACGTCCACATATACAGCGTTCCTCGGTATTGTCACCGCGGCATGGTGCCACCTATTGTCGGTCACATTAGTGTCGGCCTGGACATTGCCGCCGCCAGATTCATAGCGTAGCCTGCCATCGTTGACACGGAATTCCGCCCTGTTACCGTCGCCGCTACTGCCCCAGCCAACGATCTCACCGTTGCCAGTGGCCTTGATCCAGGCAGTTATGGTGAAAGCCGACGTGTTAGTCCCATCGGTAACTATACCCTTGTAGCCGTCTATAGTCACGTAATCATCGCCGTCAAACTGCAGGGCATCGCCGTAAACCCCGGGTACCCACTGTGGGTTGCCGTGGAGCGTACCATTACGGTCATTACCGGAGGAGTCAAGCGCGTCACCATCAAGCTTCCACCAGGCCACAGGTGTCGGGTGGACTGCATGGGCCACGCTCGTCAGAACCAGGCCCAGCACCAAAACAAAAGAACATAAATAAATCAATTTCTTACACATAATAATCCTCCTTCAAATAAAACGACCGATAAAAACTTCCACCTTTAGCAAATTTCGTATTTGCCCAGGACAGTTTTTTACAATTTGACACTGCCTCCTTCTCTCAAAAGCCCAATACAAGCTGTTAATTGAAATGTAAAAAATGGGCACAAACTTCACCAATTCTGTTTGTACCAAATTAGCCACCCCGTCGTCAAGGAAAAACTCGAAAAGGCAGTCGATTAGTATCCTGTGAATCGTGATTTATGGTTCAATATTCAACATTTCAGTGTCTGCGGGCACTATGGATCAACCGTATACGGAACGAGCACCGACAAGTCATCACTTAGTTATTTTGTTGTTTTACACACCTTGGTAACAACACCGAATCGGTCGTTTCATATTTTCTGGCTACGGCTGGCTCCGCCAAGACGAGTCTGGTCAAGGCCGACTGAAGAAGGGCTGTTAGTTATTCGTGCGGGGTCATTAGTTGATGCTGCACCCTTGCAAAAACAGCACATGGCAGTGATAATAGAATCGATTCAACAGACAATTTTATCACGGCAATAACTAAGGGCCAACCAGGACCATGGAGACCAGAGAAGACAAGTTTACGGTTAAAACCTACGAGTGCCAAGCTGATAGGAACATTAAGATAGTCTCGCTGATGCAGTATTTACAGGAAGCCGCAGCTCTCCACGCAGAACAGCTTGGCCTTGGATTTGGCAGATTGAATGAAATAGATAGCTATTGGGTTCTGTCAAACCTTAGAATAGAAATCGCTCGATTCCCGAAATGGAATGATGCAGTTGTGATTAAAACATGGCCAAGCGGGTACACTCGTTTAATAGCTACAAGGGAGTTTGTCGGCAGGGATCAAGATGATTGCGAGTTATTTCGAGCCAGCAGCCAATGGATGGTATTGGACAAGCAGACCAGCCGGCCGAAGAATTTATTCCATCTCGACCTAAGCCTGCCCAAAACCGGGCCAAAAGCGATATCAGGAAAACTGAAAAGACCGGAACCGCAAAATGATTATAGCCAAGTTGAGCAAGTGCGTGTGCCCTACAGTTCAATTGATTTAAATGGACACGTGAATAATACAGAATATGTGCGGTGGGGCATTGACGCATTGACAAGAGCATTCAAACTCAAGGGCAGCATCCGTTTTGTGCATGCCACTTATTTGTCCGAAGTTTTTGAGGCCGACCAGCTCGATCTCCTGGTTTCTTCCACCAAGAGCGGACAGTTCTCTGTTCTTGTAAGAAGAGCAGGCGACGAAAGCAACGTGTATGTAATGGAGATTGGCTGCTGACTGCCTGGCTCCGGCTGCGGTACCGCATATCGAATTTTAGATTTGAGATTTCAAATTTGAAATTAGCCGCTCTGCAAGAAGCCGGTACGAAGTGCTTTTACTGTTTTTCGCCAGCCAAGAGTTTCTCCGCTTCGCTCAAAAAACCTTGTGCTTTCTTCTCTTCGGCAAATTGCTCGTCCTGGTAGGCTGCCATCTTGTCTGCATCGTACGAGCAATCCACAACCTTTTGCGTGGACTCGCCACTTTAATCTGAACCACCGGCGGGGCGAGGGCCTGATTCCCAGAGTTTTATAATGTTTTCGGAACATCCTGCAGCAATGGTCTTGCCATCCGGACTGAATGCTACTGACGAGAACGAGACAGGACCAATCTTGCGCTCATGCCCAACGAGGGTCATCAATTCGGTGCCGGTTGCCGAGTCCCAGACCTTGATTGTGCCAGCCTGACCGCCCGAGATGATGCGCTTGCCGTCCGGGCTAAATGCCACGCCAAGAACCGGGGCATCACCGTGGAGGGTCAGTACTTCGGCCCCGTCTCCCGCATCCCACACCTTGATTGTGGGGTCCCCCAAACTGCCCGAGACGATGCGCTTGCCATCCGGGCTAAATGCTACCGCACGGACGTAGTCGCTGTGCCCTCGAAGTGTCATTACTTCGGCGCCGGTTGACGCATCCCACACTTTGATCGCTCCATCGCTGCTTCCCAAGACAATTCGCTTGCTGTCCGGGCTGAAGTTCACGCGTCTGCCACAAGGCGCGCGAAGGATCATCAGTTCGGCGCCAGTTGCTGCGTCCCACACCCTGATAGTTTTATCTTCACTGATTGAGATGATGTGCATACCATCCGGACTGAATGCTACTGACCAGACCTCATTCTCATGCCCAACGAGGGTCATCAGTTCGGCCCCGTTCGCCGCGTCCCAGACCTTGACTGTTTTGTCCCAGCTGCCCGAGATGATGCGCGTGCCGTCCGGGCTGAACGAAGCATCTGTGACCCAATTATCATGCCCGCGGAGCATCATCAGTTCGGCCCCGGTTTCCACGTTCCAGACCTTGATCATATTGTCGTGACTCCCCCCTGAGACAAGTCGCTTGCCGTCCGGGCTGAAAGCTATGGAAAAGACCGCTCCTCGGTGCCCACTGAGTGTCACTGCCTCTGCCCTGATTGCAGCGTCCCACACCTTGATAGTTTTATCTCCACTGCTTGAGATGATGCGCTTGCCATCCGGGCTGAATGCTACTGACCAGACCTCATTCTCATGCCCAACGAGGGTCATCAATTCGGTGCCGGTTGAGACATCCCATACCTTGATCGTTCCATCGTTGCTTCCCGAGACAATCCGCTTACCGTCCGGGCTGAAGGCCACGTCGGCAACCCCAAGTTTGTGCCCACGAAGTGTCATTATTTCGGCACCGGTGGCCGCGTCCCACACCTTGACCGTCTTGTCGGAACTGCCTGAGACGATGCGCTCCCCGTCCGGGCTGAACGCTATTGACCAGATAACATCGGAATGTCGTCCGCGAAGTGTCATGACTTCGGCGCCAGTTGCGGCGTCCCACACCTTAATTGTTTGATCCCAGGCCTCCTCCTCGATTGTCCAAGCGATGCTACCCGAAACAATTCTCCTGCCGTCCGGGCTGAACGAGACAGGACCAATCTTGCGCTCATGCCCGCGAATGGTCATCAATTCGTCACCGTTGGTAGCGTTCCACACCTTGATAGTTTTATCAACACTGCCCGAAACGATTCTCTTGCCGTCTGGGCTGAATGCTAGCCCAAACACCTGATCGCTATGCCCCCGGAGGGTCATTAGTTCAGCGCCACTTTCAGCGTCCCAGATTTTGATTGTTTTATCCTCACCGCCTGAGGCAATGCGCTTACCGTCCGGGCTGAACGCTACCGAGCTAACCCCTTCTTTATGCCCTCGAAAAGTCATTACTTCCTCGTCTTTATGCCCTCGAAGAGTCATTACTTCCTCGCCGGTCGCCGCGTCCCATACCTTGATTGTGTTATCCGCACTGCCTGAGACGATTCGCTTGCCGTCAGGGCTGACCGCCATCCCATGCACCTCATCGCTATGCCCCCGGAGGGTCATAACGGACTGGTCCAAGATATGGCTAAGTCGATGCCATTCCCACCCGCGAAGGTCGTTAGGACATGACTCTAATAGTGCGCGGACACGGCGTATGTTTCCCTCGCCGTATTTGGCATCAGCCAATTGGATGCTATTCACATAAAGGGCACGACGCAGTTCTTCGGCTCGTTCTTCTGCCAGTTTGCGCTGCTCCTGTGCGACTTTTTCCGCGTTCTCAGCACGTACCAGAGCCTGTTCAACCTGCTTCCGAGCGGCGACCTCTTGCTTCCGGGCTTGTTCTGCTCTGCAGCCCATCAGGATGCTGGCCACCAGGCCCAAAATTATCACCACCGCCACGAGCGCGGCGGTCACCACGGAGCCGGCGTGTTTTCTTACGAACTTTCTGGTCCGGTATACCGCCGACTCAGGCCCGGCAATCAGAGGGGCGCTGGTAAGGTAGTTCTGAATGTCGTCGGCCAGCTCAGAAGCCGACCGGTATCTTCTCGTTCGATCTTTTCGCATCGCTTTCATGGGTATCCACTCCAATTCTCTATGAAGACGTCTGGTTAATGTGATGATCTGTGTTCTACGGCTGTCCGCAACCGCTTTGGCCTTATCGCCTAAGCTTGTCAGCCGTGTGCTTGGCAAGGGTGGTTCATCTTCTCGTATTGTCCTCTGAAGCTCGGCGAAACCTGCGTGCTCTAATGATTCTCGGTCAAATGGCAATACACCTGCCAACAGCACATAAAGCAGCACTCCTAACGAGTAAACGTCCGAGCGGGTGTCGATGTCCTGTGTAGCCAAATCCACCTGCTCAGGACTCATGTATTCAGGTGTACCGAGCAGCTGGCTTTGATGTGTGAAAAAAGTCTCCTCTGTCAGAGGCTGCGTGATAGCTTTGGCTATGCCGAAATCGATGATCTTGGGCACTGTCTTATCGCCGTGAATAGAAACTAAGATGTTCGAAGGTTTGATGTCCCGATGAATGATTCCCTTCTGATGTGCGTGATGAACACCCTCACAGACCTGTTGGAAGAGTTCAAGTCTTTCCTCAACACTAAGTTTTTGCTCATCGCAGTACTTGGTGATGGACATACCCTTTACATATTCCATAACGAAATATGGCCGCCCGGCCTCAGTTGTTCCTGCGTCGAACACATGTGCAATATTGGAGTGCTCCAATAGGGCCAAAGTTTGACGCTCGGTTTCGAAACGAGCAACAACCTGTTTTGTGTCCATACCGAGCTTAACGATTTTTAGCGCTACCTTGCGACGGATAGGCTCTTGCTGTTCGGCCAAATAGACCAAACCCATACCGCCTTCCCCAATAAGTTCCAGCAACTCGTAGTGACCGATCTGCGTGCCTGGACCTTCGATTGAAGGAGATTCCTCTAAAGTAGCGTTTTGATCAACGGCTGGGACTTCAAGAAAATCGCCGGCTTGCTCATGGGCTTTGAGCAGCGCTTCAACACGTGCACGTAGGGCATGATTATCACCGCAAACAGCGTCCAGGTAGGCAGAGCGTTCTGCTTCGGACCCCTTCTGGAGGGCAGCGTTGTATATTGTTTCAATGTCATTTGGTTTCTCAGCCATGGTTTTGCTCCTTACTATGTCTCTGTCTCTCTATAATACAATGCGTCATCAAGGGCAAAAACGCCTCACAAAAAATGGAAAAAAATGCAAATGTGCGAAAAAAACTTAACAAAGGCTTACTTCAGGCGCCTTTGTTAATCTCGTGGAAAAGCCAGGCGCGGGCGTAGGACCAATATCGGTCGGCGGTGGCCCGGGAGATTTCCAGTATTTGTGCTGCTTGCTCGATGGTCAAACCTGCAAAATAGCGGAGCTTTACCAGGTCCGCTTTAATCGGGTCCTCGATGGCGAGCTTTGCCAGCGCCTCGTCCAGTGCGACAAGGTCTTCTGAAGGTTCCTCGATGGCCATACATGCATCGTCGAGACCAACTCTCCGTTGACCACCGCCATGCCTAAGGCGCCGTTTACGACGTGCGTTTTCGATGAGGATACGACGCATAGCTTCTGCTGCCGCTGTAAAAAAATGGGTGCGGCCTTTCCAATTCGCGGCTTCATCCCCGACCAACCGTATATATGCTTCGTGGACCAGAGCGGTTGCCTGGAGTGTCTGGCCGGGCGGTTCCTGCGACATCTTCTGAGCAGCCAAACGACGCAGCTCCTCATAGACCACCGGAAGCAGTTTATCCGCGGCCTTAGCGTCGCCTTGCTCGATTGCGATCAAAATGCGGGTAACATCGCTCATGCTTCCTCTCGAAATTGGATTCCATGATAGAAACAGGAGCATTGTATTATAAACTTGCTGATTCTTCAAGTATTGGCATATAATGGATAGTGTCAAGTATTATGTGTAAGTTTGGTTTTGTGCCATCGAAGTAGCTGAGCACAGGTACGTTAGAAATAACGGTCCAAAGGAGCAGTCATCGTGTTGGCTCGACGCTTATCATGTGTTCTTATGTCCTGTTGTGCGCTGTCGGCATTTTCGGCAGTTTCTATCGCGGAGGAGATAGGAATACAGAGGATTCCGGTAGCAAAAGGTATAGCCTCGCATCCGGTGAATGGCGGTCACTGCCTGATTTCGGACGGCGAATTCCAGTATATCGCTTTCTATGATGGCGGTCACCAGATGACCGTGGGAAAGCGAAAGTTAAGCCAGAGACAATGGGACTTCGTTAAACTGCCGGAACGGGTTGGATGGGACACGCATAACCGTGTCGTACTGTTTCAGGACCGAAAAGGATATCTTCACATCACAGGTAATATGCACTGCTCACCCTTGCGGTATTATCGCACAAGCATTCCCGCGGATATACACACATTCCAGCCTATTCACAAGTGGACCGGCGATTATGAAGACAGAGTCACATATCCCAGCGTGTTGAAACTTCGTGACGGCTCAGTTTACATCCTGTACCGGTACGGAGGCAGTGGAAACGGTATGCGAATCTTGATCCACTATGACGAACAGACCCGGCAATGGACGAAGACCGCACCGGCTTTGACCAACGGCCGCCAGAGGAATCCAACCTGCAACGCCTATCCGTTTGGTGTTGTGGCAGAGGACGCTGCCGGCAGGGCACCCAAAGCAGGCATCCTGGAAGATAGAAACGGCGTCTGGCATATTGCCTGGTGTTGGCGGGAAACTCCTGATGTCGTAACCAATTTTGATATCTGTTATGCCAAAAGTACCGACCGCGGCGTCTCCTGGAAGACCTGGGATGGACGCGACCTTGAATTGCCTATCACGCCGGAAAATGCCCGTGTGGTCGAGCGTATCGCGCAGAAAAGCGGACTAATGAATGGAGGAACCTTAGCTGCCGATGGCGAAGGACGGCCCTACATCGGTTATGGCCGCTTTGACGAGGACGGGCACAATCAAATATATGTTGCCACTCCGATTAACGGCAAGTGGAAGAACATTCAGCTGACTGACTGGAAACATCGCTTCTATTTTCATGGCCGAGGCAGTATTCCACAGCGTCCACCTGTCCCTCGACTCTCAATCACGAAAGACCAAAAAATTCTGGTTGCCTACAGCCATGCTTATGCAGAGCCCAGGAAAGGGCAGTTGACCCTCACGCGGGAACAATTGCTGACCGTCAAACCAGGGCAGTATCCTATTCGGGAAGCTCAAGCCATTCATCCTCATGTGCCGCATATCCGCGCTATCAACCACGGGCCATTACCATCGGGCTTTACACACTATATGC
The DNA here is from genome assembly GCA_030619925.1 of Phycisphaerae bacterium. Lineage (GTDB taxonomy): Bacteria > Planctomycetota > Phycisphaerae > Sedimentisphaerales > Anaerobacaceae > JAUXAL01. The sequence continues at coordinate 9,806 of JAUXAL010000021.1, forward strand.
AGCAGGAAACAGACCCAGCCAACCGGGACCGCAAGCCGGAAAATCCGAAAGAACCCACCATGATTTATGTCGTCGAGGCCAAGGACTCGTGACGCGAGGCCGATAATGGATCTTGAGAGACCAACGGTTCTGTACCGTTTAGGTATTCTTCAAGATTCGTATAACCATCCCCGTCAGCATCGCCATTTCTATCGGCAGGGTCATCGGCATCGAATCCATATCGTTCTTCCCAGTCATCGTCCATGCCGTCCTGGTCGGAATCTTGAGGCGGTTCGATGGATTTCAACTCAGGCCAGCCCCCGACATCCTCCTCATCATTTATGATTTTTCCCGTTCCGTATATTACGTCATTTAGTATGCGCGTGTCCACAGCGTCCTGTTTTGGGAGCGTCGCACCGACCTCTGCCAGGACCCGCTCATAAGCTGTTATTGCATCATCTGTCTCGACCGGCGGAACCCGTACCGGACCTGACAGTTTATAGGCTTCCAAGTCTTCGCGTGAGAAATTCTTGAAGGTTACCAGGGACCACGGATCGCCGGGACAAATGCCATTCATGCAATTCCCGCTAAAATAGGCTCTGGCAGACGGAGTCCTTTCTGAAAAAGCAAGGTTACCTTTTGAGTTGATGCCGCTTTTATAATAGTTGCCGACAAAGTTCATTTTGGTAATGCTGTTCGTACCGTTTGAACCGTCGGAGTTATACCCTGCGTAACTGCCTCCCCAGTTGTAAATCACATTGTTTCTGAAGTCGAAGACAAAACCGTCCGGGTCCTTACTGCGGTCATTGTAATTGCCGGGACGGGGAAGTCGAGCATAATGATGGGCGTAGAGATTATGGTGAAAAGTGTATCCGTTACCCCATCCCCCCCGGATTAGCGAGCCATAGCCGTGACGACCCTTGTGATGAACTGAATCGTGTAGGCTTTCGGAAATAATACACCACTGGACGGTTACATTACCCAGTTGGCCACTTGTTGAGGCCGAAAGGGTTTCATCTACGGACCAGCTTGTTGAACAGTGGTCGACGATAATGTCTCGACCTGACGATATGGACAAAGCGTCTCCCTCGGACCCTGCATCGTCTCCGGGCCGACACCGAATATAGCGGACAATTACATGGTCAGCTGATATGATGAGGGCATGGTTTTTCAAACATATACCATCGCCGGGAGCGGTTTGGCCTGCTATGGTAATATATGGCTTGGTAATAGCCAATCTTGATTCCAAAGCTATAGTACCGGATACGCAAAAAATCACCGTTCTTGAGCCATCAGCGTCTACCGCTGCGCGCAAACTGCCCGGTCCACTGTCATTGAGATTTGTTACAAAAAGAACGTCTCCACCCCGACCCCCGACCGCCTCAGCACCAAACCCCTCAGCCCCGGGAAAAGCAGGTATAGAAGCTGCTGTTTCAGGGACGAACAGAGTCGTGAATACAACCAGAAGCATAACTAATGGGCAATGCACAATATATCTCCTCAGTCAATTTGATACTTCCATCTCGGAAAACCTGACCAAATTACTACGCCTCTGTCTTTTGCTAAGACAATGAATTTGGCAGGGGAAACATTAATAACCTGCGAATATTCATTATACCTCGGCTATATCTTTTATTCAAGTTTATTTCCTTTCTGGAAATATGTTTCGATTTTGGTCCTTGGAGGCCAACGTTTGAAGCCGGGTCTTTCTCCTTTAAGACTTAAATCACAATCAAACCTTATTAGAAATCTGTATGGACTCTCGGAAGTACTTTCAAGGTGACAAAGTCCCCATGTAATCCCCTCGCCCCACTTTGTATTAGTAAAGGCATCGCTGCGATAGGCACCAGCCGCATGTGGTGTGATGGTAACAAGCGACTTAATTTCGAAATTCAGACCATCGCGGGCGAATTGGACCGTGTTTTTCTCCGGCCCATTACGCGTAACGAGTGTGGCGACGCCTTCTTTGTATGGCCAAACAAGGACCTCGTGCCCGCTGTTGGTAACAGGGTTCAGTTTTGACTTGATGAAAGGGCCCTCGGGTTTTTCCGCGATTGCAACTCCCATCGCAAAGTCGATCCCTTTTTTCCCCTGCGCATCGCCAAATCGCATGCCCATGGGATGGCCCTTGTAGTACAGCCAGTATTTGCCGCCGCGGACAACAAGGCACGGGTCATGCACCTTCAGGCTGTCCCATGCGCCGCGAACCTTGACCTTGTTACGGTCATCTTCTTCCCCCAGCCACTGACCTGATTTTCCCGGTTTCAATACCGGCTCGGCCGCCTTTGTCCATGGTCCATCCGGTGAGTCCGCCCGGGCCATTGCGATGACATTCTTAGTTCGTCGCTTGTACGGGGCTTTTACCGCCTGGTAATAAAGGTAGTATTTGCCTTCGGCAACGAGGATGTCGGGGGTGAAAACGCTGCGCTCGTCAAAAGACCCTTTTTCGCCCCGGCCAATGGCCATACCCTGTTCTGTCCATTTTCTACCATCGAGCGATGTCGCGTACCAGATTGTTGCCAGGTCCCAGTTCGTCGCCGGCAACTTACCTGTCGCCTTATCATAGCCGACCGGCGCTCCGCAGGACTTTGTATACCATACATAGTATTTATCGCCAACCTTGACCACTGTGCTTGGGTCGCGCCGAGTCACGCCTTCCTCGAAACCCAGGCCTTCGGCAGCAGAGTACTTGAACATCGTGTAGAATTCATTTTCGGCGTCATGTGTTTCGTTCCAGAGCGTTCTGTAACGTTCCATCGCTGCGCTTTCGCTGCCTCGCTCGATGCGCTGGCAACTTGCCACAAGCAAAACACCCAGCGTGAAAATTCTTACTCGGTTCACCGAAATTCGCGGAAATCGTCCTGCGTTCATACCTGCTTCCTTAGTTTCTATCTCAACCGACAAAAGCTATGTGACCAGAGCCTCTCAATTTCACGAGCATACAAAATCTGCTTGATACATGCAAAGCTTGTTCTTTACCTCAATAGACGTATAGTCAATAGTCAATTAAGAAGGGGGCCTATACCGAATCAATCGGTATAGGCCCCGAATTGGTGCAAAATCACTATGTCATTGCCCCCCGCATCACGGTGCGGGGTAAACTCCGTGCGGGGCGGGAATCCAGTTAGCTTATCGTCCGTCATTGCGAGGCTTTTGAAAAAAGCCGTGGCAATCTCAATTCTCCAGAGCTTCGTATCAAAATCGATTACCACTGCGGCCGCAGTTGCTCATCAAACCACTGAACCACCAACGTCGTTTAGTCAACCTTATAAATCACGATAGCATCCAGCATCGCACCGTCCTCCCTGTAGCCGATCTCCAGGGTATACGTCCCGGCAGGCAACGTGAAGAGCACTGTTGCATCTTCATCATCGTCGTCGCTGAAGACATCGTGCCAGTACCAGCTGCCTTCATCTGGCATGCCATTCCACTCCACCCAGCCACTAGGGTCCAACTCCGTCTCGGCGGGGATGGTAGCTCCCTGGATTCGGACCCAGAAGGAGTTGCTGCCGCCAGGGATATTTATGCGACAACTGACCTTGTAGGTTCCACCTTCTACCGCAAAAATGTAACTCGCAGTACCGGCTGGAGCTGGCGGATTATCACTGCTGTTACCGACACTCTCATCTGTGCTGATATACTTACCACCCGATGCTCTGTGGTCATCATAAATCTCCATGGGCGGTGTAATGCTGTCCGCTGCTTCTGCTTCAATCCATATTCCCACAGGAGGCCCGGGAACCGACCGATACAGCCGAATGTCGTCAACGTACACCACACCTGAACCGCCGGGCGTCGTACCGGTCTCGTCACCAACGCCAATACTAAGCTTCGTGACATTCTGCAGGCTAGCGCCAAGCGATGCAAGGTCGATATTCCACTGCTGCCACCATGCTTGCCTTATGTCACCGGCATCACCGTCATATACCACCTTGGAGCCGTTGAGCTTGGCATACATCTGCTCAGCAGCATTGTTCGGATCGCCACAGAACTGCAGCGATAATACCGTAATGCCATGCTTGGTCCAATCCTGCGCCGGGCTCAGCGTCAGCTCCGCCTCCGAATATCTTGCCGTGCCGGAGTTGTCGTAGAAAAACGGCATCGCCTGCCTACCACTGTGAACGATAGTTTGCTCGGCAAAAGGAGGAACATCATAACCAACGAGAGAGCCGTTTGTCGGGATATCGTATCCGTCGAGCCATTTCAGAAATATTCTGTTGCTCTCGGGGTCAGTGGGGTCAAGGTCATTGTAGGACTCAAAATCGTCCACGACAAAATATTCTTGTGCCCTGAAGTCCCAGAGCTCGCCTTGCCACGTTGCGGGGGTCTCGGCTTCATTGACCTCATCGACCCGCCAGTAGTAAGTCCTGCCTAAATCGAGCGATAAGGGACCATAGCTGGTCTCGGTCACGGTAGTAACAGCGGCAGTACCGTCGGCCACAGCCTCCCATCTGTCGCTGAAGTACACGTCGTGCTTAGCTGCCCGTCTTCCCGCTCTGAAGCCAAGGGTCACATCCACGTCCACATCTGTTGCCCCCAAATCCGGGTAGGGCTCTCTTGCATGGACGGGTATGTAGAAGAAGCGGACCTCGCTGAGACCATATTGGTTCAGGATGCCTCCCCAGTTGCTGTTAGTTGTGAGCTTGACGTACTTTGCTGCTACACCACTCAAGTCAACAGTGGTATTGTGTGCATAGTCGGGCACACCAGGGGCCCGGGCAAACGTGTGAGTGGTACCTAATGTAGTATAGTCGGTGCCATTGACCGAATATTCAATGGAAACATCTTTGATCCCTAAACCGAGCACCGGTTCCAAACTCTGATTCGAGTTCCATACCCACATCTGGTGCAGTTCGTAAGTCTTGTCGAACTGAAATTCGATCCAGGTCGGCTGTGGCCCTGTCATACTGCTTAGCCACATATTATCGTCGGCGTCTTTGCCGTGCAATAAACCACTGTCATCCAGTCCCGAGCCGCTCACGGTATTTTCAGGCCCTTTACTTACGTCACTGCTGGAAGCTGTGGCGGTTATATTCTCGATGGGATAAGCAAATAGCTCAGCCGTAAAACTCCAGAGGTCACCTTTGCGTATCGTATTGTCAGGTGGGGCACTGACCTCATCAACCCGCCAGTAGTAAGTCTCGCCAAATGCAAGACGCTCGGCAACAGTATAGATGTTGGGAGCGATGCGGCCCCGGTAAACACCGCCCGGGTCAACCGTTGTCGTAGCCTGGTTGACATCGTCGAAAACGGTTCCGAAGTAGACATCATGCTTGTCAGCTTGTGCTCCCGCTGTCCAGCTAAGGACAACATCCCGTGACACATCTATCGTACCGTCAGCAGGACCCGGGTCAAACGCTATTACATGGGCGGCTCGCGCGCTTTCGGGGGGGCCGGGCTCTGTCCCCGTCAGCGTGAAATTGGGGTTGGTGGTCAAAACGATCTTGTCGACAACGAGGTTGTCCTCACGCATCCAGACGTTAAAGGTGTGGACACCGGTTGTAGTAATCTCGAAAGTCGGCGGTTCACTGGTGTCACTTCTGTCGCTGTTCCATTCGTAATCGCCGTTCCAGCCGGCCAAATTGAAAAGACTGGGTATTCCCTCGCCGTCCAGACCGGCATGGCAGGAGTCACTGCCGCCATCTGGACCGTAGGCCAGGATCCACACGTAATGGGTCCCGGTCTTAAGAAAGTTGATCTCATAGTCCAGCCGTGCACTTTCCTCGACATAGGTGGTGGTGTTTGTGGGCTCATTGAAGACCTCCATACCGAGGACGCCGGTAAAGTTACCTTTTGGCCCAACTTCCTCCCATCCAGTGCCATTCTGGCCCGGAGCCTTGTTGTCATAGTGCTCACCTTCCACCGACACAATCCCGTCCGGACCAGGGTCTTGGTTGATCGGCGTAGCGTTTGTTACCTTCGCAGCCAGGCCCAGCACCAACGCAAAAGAAACCAAACATATTAATTTTCTACACATAATAATCCTCCTTCAAAAACCTAATCCGTTCTCTGTAGTAGTCCTACTACGAAGGATGAATATATTGTAACTTTAATTGGCCTCTGGTTCTGGAGCCGACCCATACAGTCGAATGTCGTCAAAGTACAATGTACCACTGGCACCATTGCCGTCAATCCCAATACTGAGCTTCGTGACATTCTGCAGGCCGGCGCCAAGCGATGCAAGGTCAATATTCCACTGCTGCCACTGTACTTTCGCTATGTCACCCGCATCACCGTCATAGACCACCGTGGAGCCGCTGACCTTCACGTACAACTGCCCAGTGTTGCCCTCAGTGCCGTGGAAGTACAGCACGAATGTCGTAGCGCCAGCTTCTGTCCAATTCTGCGCAGCAGCAAAAGTGCGTTCGGCTTCTGAATATGCTGCGCCAGCAGTGTTGCTGTAGGACAGCGGCATCGACTGCTTACCACTGCGAACGATAGTCCGCTCGCAAAAAGGAGGAACCTCATAACCAACGAGAGAACCGTTTGTCGGGATATCGTATCCGTCTATCCACACGTTAAATATCCTCTTGCTCGCCGGGTCAGTGGGGTCAAGGTCATTGTAGCTCTCAAAATCGTCCACAACCAAATATTCTTGTGTCCTAAAGTCCCAGAGCTCGCCTTGCCACGTTGCGGTAGTCTCGGCTTCATTGACCTCATCGACCCGCCAGTAGTAAGTCGTGCCTAAATCGAGGGATAAGGGACCATAGCTGGCCTCGCTAATAACGGCGGCAGTACCGTCTATCACAGCCTCCCAGCTGTCGCTAAGGTACACATCGTGCGTGACAGCTTCTCTTCCCGCTCTCCAGCCAAGGACCACATCCACGTCCACATCTGTTGCTCCCAAATCCGGGGTGGGCTTTCTTGCATGGACGGGTATGTAGAAGAAGCGGACCTCACTGAGACCGTACTGCGCTACAATGCCACCCCAGTTGCTGTTAGCGATAATCTTGATGTATTTAGCTGCCACGCCGCTAAGATCAACAGTTCTATTGGATTCATAACCAGCCACTCCAGAAGCTCGGGCAAACTCATGAGTAGTACCCAATGTGGTCCAGTTGGCCCCATCGGTCGAATACTCAATGGTAGCATCCTTGATCCCGAAACCGATAGCAGGCTCAAGGGATGTATTATGGTTCCATACTAACATCTGATGCAGTTTATAAACCTTGTCGAATTCATACTGGATCCAGGTCGGCTGCGGCCCAATCGTACTACTGAGCCACATATCTCCAACATCAGCCGAGTGTAGGTCATCAGCATCCAGGCCGGAACCGTTGATAGTATTTACAGGTACCTCATTTACGTTGCTGGAGCTGGAAGCGGTGGCAGTTATGGACGTTCCGGCAATCGGATAAACAAACTGCTCGACCATAAACTGCCAGGCACCACCTTTGTGTATCGTGCTGTCGGGTGGGGCATCGACCTCATCAATACGCCAGTAATAGCTTTGGCTGAATTCGAGACGGCCGGGATCATAAGTTGTAGCGTTTTGACCTTGACTGGCCAGCACGTTCAGTGGATTGGTTCTATCGGCCTGGTCGACATCGGCAAAAGATGTTCCGAAGTACACATCGTGCGTGGCGGCAGACGGTCCGGGCGTCCAGCTCAGGATAACATCCCTCGGCACTTCTGTCGCACTGTCAGCAGGACTCGGATTTTTGGCATTCGTCGGTGGCCCCAGACCCTGATCTCCATCCCAGTAAATATCATCGATATAGATTCTTTCTGCCTGACCTGTTCCGCTTATATTGGTGAATATAATGCCGGTCAGAGGCTCTGTCGTCGCAACTCCGAATGGAATATTGCTTTCAACGAGGTCTTGCGGAATCGGCAGTGTCGCCTCTCCGGCCGGTCCCTCAACTTCGCGGAGGTACAGATCAAAGGTGTCGACCGCATTATTGGCCACAATCCAGTAATTGTACCATTGGCCAAGTACAACATCGGCCTTAAGAACGGTCGTGCCGTCTGTTTTGACGAGGTTAAGTCCACCCGAACCATTATCCAGCAATCCGAATCCAGCCGGAATACTCGTCGGAGTGTCGGCGTTCGCGCTGTTTATGGGATCATCGCTCGCATCCGAAATCAAACCTATATAGGTACGCGGGACCAGGCTGTAGGAACGGAGCATAAACCGGAAAAACGCTATTCCTGTTTCGCCGTTGTCAATCGTGTTGCTTATGCCGTTGAATCCAATGGCGCGTGGATTGTTGCCGGAACTAAGGCCAATAACAGTTACGCCCCTGCTGCCGTCAGTATCTCTGATTTGGATACTCCCGGTGCCTTCGCTCTCGGTATCCAAGGTGCCTCCCATCACACCCGTGCATGCCCTGCCATCAGGAGAGCCCGTCGCCGACATACTATCAAAATCTTCCACTAATGCTAATTCCGCCTGGACGGCGGTGCTGGCCAGCAGTACCACCAGAATTCCAACCATATTTTTGATTAATCGCTTCATTATCAAACCCTTTCAAAACAGATATCAATAATCTTCCTTCAAAAACCTAATCCGTTCTCCGTAGTAGTCCTACTACGAAGGATGAATATATTGTAACTTCAATTGGCTTCTGGTTCTGGAGCCGACCCATACAGTCGAATGTCGTCCAAGTACAATTTACCACTGGCACCATTACCGTCAATCCCAATAGCCAGCTTTGTAACATTCTGCAGGCTAGCGCCAAGCGATGCAAGGTCGATATTCCACCGCTTCCATTCTACTTTCGCTATGTCACCCGCATCACCGTCATAGACCACCCTGGAGCCGTCGACCTTCACATACAACTGCCCGGTGTTGCCCTCAGCGCCGTGGAAGTACAGCACTAATGTCGCAGCGCCGGCTTGCGTCCAATTCTGCCCAACAGCAAAAGTGCGTTCGGCCTCTGAATATGCTGCGCCACCGGTGTTGCTGTAAGACAGTGGCATTGACTGCTTGCCGCTGTGAACGATGGTTTGCTCGGCAAAAGGAGGATTCTCATAACCAACGACAGAGCCGTTTATCGGGATACCGTATCCGTCTATCCACGTCAGAAATATCCTGTTGCTCCCGGGGTCACCGGTGTCAAGGTCATTGTAGCTCTCAAAATCGTCCACTACAAAATATTCCTGTGTCGTAAAGTCCCAGATGTCGCCTTGCCACGTTACGGGGGTCTCGACCTCATTGACCTCATCGACCCGCCAATAGTAAGTCTTGCCTAAATCGAGGGACAAGGGACCATAGCCGGCTTCGGCCACGGTAGTAACGGCGGCAGTACCGTCGGCCACAGCCTGCTCGTCGGTGCTGAAGTACACGTCGTGCTTAGCTGCCTCTCTTCCCGCTCTGAAGCCAAGGATCACATCCACGTCCACATTTGTTGCTCCGTAATCCGGATAGGGCTCTCTTGCATGCACAGGTATATGGAAGAAGCGGACCTCACTGAGACCATATTGGTTCAGGATGCCTCCCCAGTTGCTGTTAGCTGTAAGCCTGACGTACTTTGCTGCTACACCACTCAAGTCCGCAGTTGTATTGTGTGCATAGTCGGGCGCACCAGGCGCCTGGGCAAACTGGTGAGTAGTTCCCAATGTCGTATAGTCGGTGCCGTTGACCGAGTATTCAATGGAAACATCTTTAAACCCGAAACCGATCACTTGCTCCAGACTCTCATTCGAGTTCCATACCCACATCTGGTGCAGTTTGTAAACACTGTCGAGCTGAAATTCGATCCAGGTCGGCTGAACTCCGGTTAGGCTGCTCAGCCACATATTATCGCCACCGACTTTACCGTGCAATAAACCACTGTCATCCAGTCCCGAGCCGTTGACAGTATTTTCAGGCCCTTTAGCAGCTTCACTGCTGGAAGCTGTGGCGGATATATTCTCGATGGAATAAACAAATAGCTCAGCCGTAAACTGCCAGAGGTCACCTTTGTGTATCGTATTGTCGGGTGGGGCATTGACCTCATCAACCCGCCAGTAGTAAGTCTCGCCAAATGCAAGGCGCCCGGGGGGAGTATAGATGTTGGTATTGATACGGCCTTGGTAAACAGCGCCCGGGTCAACCGTTGTCGTAGCCTGGTTCACATCGTCGAAATTGGTTCCGAAGTACACATCATGCTTGTCGGCATATCCTCCGGCTGTCCAGCTAAGGCCAACGTCCCGGGGCACGTCTGTTGCCCCTTTAGCAGGGCTTGGGTCAGAGGCTTCTTTTAAGACCACAACAAAAGCAGAGGTGATAAACGCCACGTCATCCAGATTAGTGTAGGGGCCGCCGGTTGGGTCGAAGGTGACATTCACAATGCTCTGGCCCGGAGGCGCGACGAATCCGAAAAACGAATCCTGGTCACTGGAAGGAGGGTCGCCGGACATCGTCGCGACGGTCGTTACGGTGCCCCCACCGCTGAAGGTCGCAGTGACTATGGGAGCAAGGTTCGCTGCGTCCCGGTCAAGCAACGACCCACCGAAATAGATGACCACCTCGCCCGTTACCCCGCCAGTAATGGGGCCAATATCAAATTCAAAATTCGCGGTCTCACTCTTGGCCAAGCGATTACGCCCCGATATCGGCGTGCGACCACTTTTCACCGACGAACCCACGTTAATTATGCCGCTGACACCGGAGATGGTTAAAGACTTGGCCCCGAACTTAGCGATTATGTCTTGACCGTCCAAACTCCCGTGTGTAGTTTCAATATTTACCACACCGCCGGCATCTGCGTCGAAGGCAGGGCCGATCAGAGCTTGAAAAGTTGCCAGATCAATCACGTTTTCGGGACCGGCATCGCCTGTATGGCTATCATACACACCGCTTTGATCTACTTGATTGTGGTGGGGATCATCGTCTGGGTCGTACACGCCCACGGCGTCGAAAGTGGCTTGTGCTACCCCTCCGAGGGCCAGCACAAAACCAACCACCACCACGGAAACCGAATGAATCAATTTTTTAAACATAATATTCCTCCTTCAAAAAAAGTTAAAATAATCAGGTTTTGGCCACGCACCAAAACCCCGACTTATCGGGGTCGTTTTCAACAAGCACCGAAAACAGAATACAGAAAACAGAGGACAGAGGACAGATAATCTGACTTCTGTCTTCTGACATCTGACTTCTTAATTTTTGTTGTGCCTGTCTCAAATGGTTCCTTAAGTCTCTGCCCTCCTGCCTTCTGCAGGGCAGCCAAAACGTCTAAATCACCGACAGCAACACCTTCTCCTGCCTACGTCCGACAAGCCTCCAAACCAATTTACATTCTACCCCATGCAAGTGCAAATAGGAAGGAAAAAAGTCATTTTCTGTTGTTTTCTTGGTATTTTGTGAGCCCACAAAGTAATTGATAAGGCAGTCTTTTTTTCGGCGGGCTGAATCACAAAAGTTGTTGCACCACTTTTTTCCAGCCCTCGTAGAAGGCGTGGATCTTAGTGCCAGGACAAATACCGGGGCCGACCGATTTGCAACATTTCCTTACAGACTCAGACCATCCAAGCCGGTCAGCTATATCATGTGCACATCTATTTTGGAAGAGTTTCGGGTTTTCTGCTACTTTAAGACCTTATACTTGCGACAGATTTCTAAGGTTCTTTCGATAGGCAGAGCCTCGCAGAAGTGGTTGTCTCTGCCGATGACGGCAGTTGCCTTGAAAATTGAGTTGTACACGGCCTCTTCGGTCGCTTCTACCACGGCCGTAAACAATAGGTCCATTTTGCTGTTAGGCAACGGCCGACCAGAGACTCTTTTTCTTTTCGCCCCCGGTCTAAGCCCCTTGGCCGTCGAAAAGGCGATTACGTAGTCACCGCTGGAATTGTTCATAACCGAGCCGGTCCGTGCCAGGCCAAGCACCGCTCTCTTGGCTAATCTTTTCAGGTTCCGGGACAAAAGCGGGGCGTCGGTGGCTACTACGATCATGCAGGAGCCGCTTTTATTACCACTGTTCTTTTCCGCAGCTAATTCGGTGCCCACAGGGGCACCGTTGATGGTCAAGACTCCCCCGAAATTGCTCTGAACCAATACGCCGACTGTGTAGCGGCCCTGTGATTTGGGCAGCTGCCTCGAAGATGTGCCGATACCACCTTTGAAGCCGAAGCATATCGTTCCGGTGCCGGCCCCTACCGAGCCTTCCTCAACGGGGCCGGCAGCAGCCTTTTCGATAGCTTCGCGGACATGATGTTGACGCACCGGCCTGCTTCTTATGTTGTTCAACCAGCCGTCATTCGTTTCACCCACCACAGGATTTATAGACATCACGTTCTCGTTCCCGGGCAGACTCAGCATGTATTCGATTACGCCGTCAGCTACTATCCCGACATTTAACGTGTTGGTCAGCACGATGGGTGTTTCGATATTTCCCAGCTCCTCAACCTGGGTATAGCCCATGAGTTTGCCGAAGGCATTTCCCAAATAGATGGCAGCCGGAACCTTTTCCGCAAACAGATTTCCCGAATGGGGGAGGATGGCCGTCACTCCGGTTCTAATATCTTTTCCCTCTATAAGCGTAACATGGCCGACCTTGACCCCTTCGACGTCGGTAATACCGTTTAAATTGCCGGGTGACAGCACCCCCGGTACTATTCCTGCTTCCCTGGCTCTTGGCCTGACGTTGTTGTGCTCTGCGCCCCGCAACCCGGTACCAAATATGACCAATAAAACCACGCACAAATATCTTTTTGCCTTATTGCCCATTTCCTTTGTCTCCTCTGGACTCCGCAATTACCGACGTTTGACGGTAACGATGACCCTGCGATAGGCGTAAAGACTCGGCTCGCCGTCGTCGCTTACTTCAAGAATAATGTGGAGTTCTTTTGTCTTGTTAACTTTCGGGGCAGTGAAACTTGCCTGCCGCGCGTTGCTGTTCCGGATATTGATGATACCTTCGTAGTTGCCGGGCTCTTTATAGTAAAACCATCTGAACGAAAGCCCATCGCCGTCAGGATCGCTTGAACCGGCGGCGCTGAGCGCCACTTTCTGTCCCGGGCTTACACGCATCGTGACAATATCTTTACTGGTATCGTTGTCGAATGCGGCGACAGGGTTGTGGTTGGCCTTGGCATAGGAGTCCGTTATGCTCCAGTCCATGCGCGCGGCGAAATCGTTTTGAAAAGCCTGCCGCCAGCGAAACAGCGACGCGTAGTGACTATTTGCGTAAGTTATGTCCTTATAGCTCCAGGTGTCTTCGGCGTCACTATACGCCCAGAAATCATAATACTTGGTCTGGGTCTTTGTCAGGCGAGGCCAGGCACACGCAGGGTTCTTGGTCTTTTCCCGCCGGAAGCGACCACCCCACCCGCCGTAGTGTGGATGCGCAGGGTCCGACAGACCGTTTCTTAACAGATAGAGGAACGCCGGCGTATCCCCCTCATATTTCCAACGTCGCTCCGGATATAATCTGCCCAACGGCCCGTGACTCTGAACGTGTTCATCCACCCATTCGGTGGTGAACGTCTCGATATTGGCTCCTGTGACCTCCGGCGGGAAAGGAGATGCTTCTCGAACCGAGATCGCCTGGAACTGGTCGACGCTGCGGACCCAGAAAATCTCTGGAAACCTCTGACATATCCACGCGCCTGTGTTGTCCTGTCCGGCGATGTCATAAACCCGAAGCCTGGAAACAAACTTGGCAACGTCCGCCCTGGAACGGCGGTCGCTGACATCCCATAGGGCCTGCGCCAGGTCCGTTGGAGCGCCCCAGACCGTAATCCAGACCGGGCGCGCCTCCGGCCTGTCAACGACCGAGATGATGTACTCCGAGGCCTCGGTGCTCTTTCCGGCGCCAACGAGCGCCATGCTCCGTCCCTTAACACCTGCCTTGATTTGCTCCAGAAGATAATCAGCAGTCGGATAGCCTTGGGCATGTTTGACCAGGTTTGGTCTGGCTTTACGATATGCCTCGACACGCTCGCGAATCTGACCGGGACTGACTCTCTCCTTTGTGGCCGTTGCGATAAGTCCCTCTATCTGATATTCATTCACATAGAGCAGCAAACGAACCATGGATTGCTGGTCGTCCGGGTCACCGCCAATGTCTGTTAAGATGATTAATCGCGGCCGTTCCACCCGAATCATTTCCACGCGGGCCTTAGCCGCGCCGGTCTGACACTGTGCCAGGACACCCAACACCGCTATCCATAACAATTTCCGACCATACTTGATACACTCGGTCATCTCGATATACCTCCTTTCGATCACACGCCGATAGCTAATTAGGCGGGGCTGAACAGCGATTTGGCCCTACTTGCGGACCTTAAATTCGAGGAACGAGTTCTTGCGCCTCAGAAATTCTTCGCCCTGGCAGCGGAGGGCAAAGCCTTCATCCGTTATCTCATATACGAAATCCCGGCCAGTAAAAGGGTCTTTGGGCAGATGATCCGGGAGTTTCTCGGGCAACTGACCTGTTTTCGCCAGGACAAGGTAGACCTCAACGGCAGCCTTGATACCGTTAATGTGAGCCGCGTGCCCAACCAGGAATGGGTACTGCCGATCAATCCTACCGACCCCCATGTTTATGCCAGACAGAAGTATGGCTTTAACTAACGAGTCAGTGCCATCTCCCTCCATCAGCTTGTCGATAAGTCTCTGCATTTGGGCGCGCTTCTGTTCGTAAGTCATTTCGCTGTCCAAAATTCGGAAAATCGAGTCAACAAAGCATGCAAGCTCCTCGCAGGCGCGCGACAGAAATTGCTCATCCGTCAAGTTCCGGGCTTTCTCCTTAGTCTGTTCGTCCTCGGCCATATCTATGAGCGCTTTCTTGAGGTAGCGGAGAGCAGGTGGATACGTTCGCAAGTGGTTTAAGCCAGCCTTGACATCTGCCTGTAACATTTCGGCAAAGGAGAGTGGTAGTCCTTGCACGACGGCGAACTGGCCTCGAAACCATGTGAGAATTTCCACATCCGGTGGCATAACACCAAGCACGTGCTGAACCGTACGCAAGGCCAATAAATCAGGATTCCTCGCTAATAAATTTAATTTTGAGTCTTCACCGAGGTGCCGGGCAAGTCGCCGTACAGTAAGGCAGCGCGCCAGTGCTGCACGGTAATGTCCATCAGCAGCGAGCGTCCTCGCATCTGCCAAAAGAACTATCGCAAGATGATACGAACTCCGCGACAAAAACAACGTGTTGTAGTCGGTAATTTGCAAGTACCTTACTCCCCATGAACATTGTTGTATCCGAGATGCGATTTCGGTCATTTCAATCGCGGGCAGACAGTGTCCCAGGTATGTTCTAACCTTTCTGTCGGCCTGGCCACCTCGAAGGACATCGTCGATCTTATGAGAAGTGCTCAAATCAAGGTCAGGCTGGAGCAAAAATGCCTGGTAATAAAAGAGTGCCGCATTATCCTGATTCGGTGGTGTAGAGTCTTCAGTCCAGGGAGTGACTTCGACGTTTCTTTTCTTGTATGCCTCTTCAGCTTGACGTTCCTTGTAAGAAGCTCTGGCGCTTTGCTGCAACTTTACTATTTCCGGAATCTCGGGTTTTGGAGTCTCTGCTTTGGTCCCGCCAAACACTGCAACGACACCAAATACAATCGAGACAAGGCAGACAACTACACACTTTCTACTCGGAACAGGTCGATTCATGATACAATCTCCTAACATAAACGGCAAATTGTCGATTCAGTGTTTTTGAACTTCCGGGTTGATATCGCTGAGGTTACACGAACTCGGGGCGACAGGACTTGAACCTGCGACCTCGTGACCCCCAGTCACGCGCGCTAGCCAAACTGCGCCACGCCCCGCACAGACAACGATATTCTATATAGAACATATTGTAAAAACAAACATTTTTTAGCCGGAAACTTTGAGAATTTTGCATCAAATACACTTAGAGTCTATCCTAATAACCGGGTCGTTATGAGGCCGAGCGGGTTTTGCTAACGGCAGGATTGGGCGATGCTGTTACATGTCAGGCTCCGGTAATGAACCCATCCAGGTCGGCCATACAGGCAAAGGAGCCATGACATCAAATTCGCGGTTCCACTTGAGCCTCCACAAAGATTTCAATCTTACCCTTCGGATAGACCAATCCAGGAAGATAATATTGATGGCCTCGCTGTGGCGGTTGAGGCAGAACCGTTTCATGTTATGCACAAAGGAATGGTGCCATTCTCCCTCCCACTCGGGAGGGTCGTCGGTATGGTGCGGAGCTGCACCGACCCACAGGCAATCGGCGAAAGCCGGGATATACGCGGCGCCGGCAACGTTCTTGCTTCTCCAGTTCATCGACGTAGGATGGCCCCACTGATTGTCCATATTCGGATTAAAGAGAAACTCATTGATGCCATAGCTGCCGACAAATTCGTCCCGCTCCCAGGTCGTGAAGGTGCTGCCCCAATGACCTGTGCCTGGATGTTCGTTCTTTTTTGCCATGGGGCAAAGACGCATTTCGTCTTCTTTGTAGTATGGCCGGGCCGGCTCCATCCACTCGAAATGGCTGCCGCCCGAACCTGACATAAAATAGCCCTTATTATCATCGGTATAGAAGTTCAGCACGAGCCCCCATTGCCGAAGGCTCGATTGACAGACCACAGCCTTAGCCTGCTTTTTCACTTTAGCGAGGGCCGGCATCAATATTGCCATCAACAACGCAATGATAGCAATCACTACCAAAAGCTCTATTAGCGTAAAGGCCTGTCGTTTCGCTATCATGGCCTCACCTTTTTCTTCGCCAAAAGAGTTGTCCGGAATTTCCCATATACATGATTTGACACCCTGCTTAAACTTCTGCTTTTATTAGATTACAAAATCCATCGCGAATTTTCAACTGATTTTAACTTTTCCGGCGGACATTTTGGTGCAGCCGGGCATTGGCGTGCGCCCGCATATTATGCTTGAACAAAATAATCGACCCCTATATACTGGCTTCTTTACTTGGAAACGCACGTAATCAAACGGCACTGCTAACAAATTAAATCAAGAGAAAAAGAAAAGATGTTCAACGAAAATGCAAACAAGTTAAGAAAATTGATGGCGGAAAAAGAGCTTGTAGTTGGTGTCGGTGCACGTGATGCCCTGGATGCGAAACTTGTCGAGAACGCCGGCTTTGACTTCGTTTGGTCGAGCAGCCTCGGTGTCTCCGCATCCTACGCGATACCGGATGCCAGCCTTATTTCAATGAAACAATACATTGAAGCTGCCCGGTCTATGGCCGAAGTAATTGATATCCCCATCATAATCGATGCCGACACCGGCTACGGCAACGCCAATAATGTAATGTATGCAGTCAAGCAATTCGAGGCCGCTGGTTTAGCCGCAATGAGTATGGAAGATAAAAAATTCCCAAAAGACAACAGTCTTCTCGCCGGAGGTCGGCAGGAGTTAGCTCGGATTGAGGAGTTTTGTGGCAAAATTAAGGCTGCCAAAAACACCCAAAAAAGCGAAGACTTCATCGTAATTGCCCGCGTAGAGGCACTCATAGCAGGCTGGGGCCAGCAGGAGGCCGTTAAGCGTGCAATCGCATACGTCGACGCCGGTGCCGACAGCATTCTCATACATTCAAAGAGTAAAACCCCTGATGAAGTCGTTGAATTTGTCAAGGCCTGGGACCGAAGAGCTCCTATAACTCTGGTTCCAACCATGTACCCTGACCTGACGGAAGAAAAGATAAAGGAACTTGGTAAAGTCAAAATCGTCATTTATGCAAACCACACGTTTCGCGCTACCGTAAAAGCCGCCGAAGAAATCTTGCAGGAAATCAAAAGAGCTAAAGGCATCCACACTATTAATGATATGATGGTACCCGTTGCCCGTCTCTTTGAGCTTCAGGGCGTCCCACAGATGAAAGAAAATGAGAAAAAATATCTGCTCTAATCAGCAACCATGACATCACGATAACAATTAACTACAGGAGATAGAAATATGGCAGCGCCTAAGATTGGGTTTATCGGTTTTGGAGAAGTCGGCTATACCTTCTCCAGGGTCATGAACGAAGCCGGTGCCGAGGTCACGGTATACGATGTCCTGCTGGATGACCCAAACAGAGCCGACGATATAAGAGAACGCATTACTGAAACCGGCAGTAAAGTCGGGACATTGGAAGAAGTTGTAAAAAACAACAACTATATACTCTCGACCGTAATCATACAGGCGGCCAAAAACGTGGCTCAAACAGTCGCGCCAATGCTAAAACCCGGTCAAATCTACGTTGACCTGAACTCCACCTGCCCCTCAGTAAAAGTTGGGATAGGCAGGATAATCGCAGCAACCGGAGCAGATTTCGTCGAAGGTGCAATCTTAGGTGCTGTTGGAGCCACCGGTGCGGAAACACGTATCTTTACCGCCGGGGAAAAAAGACAAGAAATTGCCGACCTCTTTAATCGTATGGGAATGAACGTCCAGCCCTATTCGCGCCAAATCGGTAAAGCCTCGATGTTTAAGATGCTCCGCAGCATCTTCTCTAAGGGCGTCGAGGTCCTGCTTTTGGAGATGCTCGTCGCAGCTAAAAGAGCCGATATCGACAAGGACCTGTGGAAAGATATCACCAGGTTCATGACCTCCAAACCTTTCGATAAAATCGGTGATAATTGGATGCGTTCACACGCGGTCGCCCACGAACGCCGTTATTATGAAATGCTGCAGGTGGTAGAGACGATGAAGGAGCTTAACATCGAACCTGTAATGTCTGAGCGAACGGCAGCCTATTTCAAGCAATCCGTTGATATGGACATGAGCAAATTCTTCCCCGAAAAACCCGAATCTTTTCACGAAGTCACCAAATTCATTGACGAAAATCTCAGGCAGTAATTGGGGAACCCCTTGAAACCCTGAACAAACTACTACATCAAAGGAGCATACAACAATAGGAGATGGAAGTGATTTCCAAGTTTTTTGGTAAGTTTAAAGCCCTTCGGCCGGCAGAGACTCTCATCACCGATGAAAAAGAAATCCGATCCACATACAGGTATTGGCGTATTCGCACGCTTTACAGCTGTTTTGTCGGCTACGCAATCTTTTACTTCTGCAGAGTGAATATCTCAATGGCAATCCCGGCTATGGAAACAGATTTGGGATATTCAAAAACCAAGCTCGGCCTGATAGTTTCCGCCCTGCAGATTATGTACGGCATAGGCAAATTCTGCAACGGCATGTTGGCGGACAGGTCTAATCCTCGTTATTTTATGGCCTTCGGTTTGTTCCTTTCTGCAATAGTCAATATAGTCTTCGGCCTTAACGCCTCCCTAATAGTGCTGGTGGTCCTTTGGGGAATGAACGGCTGGTTCCAGAGTATGGGCTTTCCCCCCGGTGCACGCCTTTTAAGCCACTGGTATTCACCGTCGGAATATGGAAGAATCTGGGGAATTTATGGCTGCTCTCATCAGGTCGGTGCCGCCGCTATCCTGATAATCGCCGGGTACGCCGTATCTTTGGGCTGGCAATACGTATTCATTCTTCCTGCTCTGCTCGCAATACTTACGGCCTTATTTTTATTCAACCGCCTCAGGGACGTTCCGGAAACAATGGGCCTGCCTCCCGTGGAGGCCTATACCGGCGACGTAACGGACAAGAAAGTTATTGATGCCCTTGAGGTACAGCCTTCGGTCAAAGATACACTGGCAAAATATGTTTTAAGCAACAAATTCGTCTGGTTTACCGCATTTGGAAATATGTTTCTCTACATCGCCCGGTATGGTCTGCTCACATGGGCGCCATCCTTTATCAAGGCCAACAAGGGCGTAACGATAACAAAGGCCGGCTGGATGCTTGCCTTTTTCGAGATGTTCGGCATTCTGGGCATGCTAAGTGCAGGCTGGATATCTGATAAAATTTCCAAGGCCAGACGTGGCCCGGTAATGGCCATATATATGTTTGCCCTGTCCTTCGCCATCTTCGCATTCTGGATCGCACCGGCCGGTCGTCCACTTCTATTTACAATCGCACTTGCTATCTGTGGATTTCTCGTTTATGGTCCGCTTATGCTTGTAAGCGTAGCCGTCGCCGGCTATGCGGGCAAAAAAGCAGCGGCTACCGCATCCGGATTTACAGGCTTATGGGGCTATATTGGTGCAACTATCTCCGGTGTTGGTGTGGGTTTTGCCGCCGACACCTTTGGATGGACCGGCGGCTTCGCTTTGATTATTGGTTCAGGCATACTAAGTGCGTTCTTCTTCGCACTTACATGGAATGCAAGACCGCGAGCGTTTACCGAAACAGGACAAATTGAATAAGCCCCCGCCGGAGCATGGCACTTCGCTCGCAATGACGGGTTCTGGCCCGATGTTTTCAACAGAGTATAATGTGAACTAATCTTGCCCTCTTAGCCAGGCGACGAATTTTGCCAGGCCGGTCTGAATGGTTGTTGAAGGATTGTAGCCGAGTTCTCTAATGGCTTTGGTAACATCGGCATACGTTCGTTCGACGTCGCCCGGCTGGGCAGGCACATATTCCTTGACCGCCTTTTTGCCAAGCGCCTTCTCGATTTCAGTGACCAAATCATTGACCGTTATCGGCTTTGATTCGCCGAGATTGTAGATATTGAATTCGTGACTCGTCGCTCGTGACACGATTGATTGCTGCAACTGTGCCATCGATTATGTCATCAATGTATGTAAAATCGCGCATCATAGTGCCGTCACCATAGACCGGTATCGGCTTGCCCTGCTCGATGAGTTTGGCGAATTTGTGGATGGCCAGGTCCGGCCTTTGCCGAGGCCCATAAACGGTGAAAAATCGCAGGCAGGTTATGGCAATTTCGTAAAGGTGGTGGTATGTGTGGCAGATAAGTTCGCCGGCCTTTTTAGTTGCGGCATAGGGTGAGATGGGAAAATCAACGTTATCGTCCTCGGAGAACGGGACTTTTTCATTGTTTCCGTAGACGCTCGAACTTGAGCCGAAGATAAACTTGGCAACTTTATGTTTTGCAGCCGCCTGGAGTAAAACCATTGTTCCGTTTATATTGACATCGGCATACAGCAGCGGCTGGGCGATTGACGGCCGAACGCCGGCTCTGGCAGCCAGATGCACGATTATTTCAACGCCGTCACCGACTGCCTCGTCCATAGCGGTACTGTCGCGGATGTCAGCTTCGATGAGCTGGAAATTTTTGTTCTTAAGGCAGCCGCTGATGTTGCGGCGTTTGATTTGGGGGTCGTAAAAGTCATCGAAATTGTCGATTCCAATGACCGTGCAGCCGTCGGCGAGAAGCCGTTCGCAGAGGTGTGAGCCGATGAAGCCGGCAGCACCGGTTATCAACACTTTCATAAATCAATCCTTACGCGCAAATGATAATGACAACTCCGATGGCCACGGCGATAAAAGCCATAAGGCGAAGAAGCAGAGTCGGCTGTTTTAGCCACCACTCGAGCATAGGCGTGAGCTTTTTGGGCCCGAGGACAAGTACCAATACTCCCGTTATCAAAAAGAGAATCCCAATGGCAAATATCACCCAGAAATATTTGCATTCGCGAGCGCCGAGTAGAAATACGACTGCGAATGTAAGTCTAACAGGGGCTGCAATGTAGAGGTGGTTGCCCTTCTTGAAGAATTCTATCATTCGATTCATCACGCTGGGCTTTATTATGTATACGATCCCGATGGCAACGATAACTATGCCTAAAATTTGAATGACAATGGCCATAACTTTGTCCTTTCTTTTAGACCCAAGACCCAAGACACATTTCAAACGGGCGCTCTTGCGATACTGTAATATTCAATTCCGGCCTTTTTAACTACGTTGGGGTCGTAGAGGTTCCTTCCGTCGAAGATAACAGGTTTTTTTAGTTTCGCTGCGATGACCTCGAAGTCGGGGTTGCGGAATTCCTGCCAATCGGTAAAGATGACAAGAGCATCGGCGCCGTCAAGCACATCGTATCCGTTTTGGAAGGTCTCGATTTTACCATCCAGGGCCGCCAGTGCCGCAGAGGCTGCTTGCGGGTCGTAGGCTCTTATCTTCATCTGACAATCGAGAAATTCCTTTATGCAGTAAATTGCCGGCGATTCTCTCACATCATCAGTTTTTGCCTTGAAAGCCAATCCCCACACAGCCAATATGGTGCTGCTCTCTCGGCCGCTAAAATAATCCTTAATACGTTTTGCAAATCGCTCTTGTTGATTTATATTTACCTGCTGCACGGACTTGGCTATCGTCATTTCAACACCGTGCACAGAGCCTGTATGAATCAGTGCTCGAATATCTTTCGGCAGGCAGCTGCCGCCGAAGCCGACACCCGGAAACAAAAAGGCTGACCCAATGCGGTGGTCACTGCCGAGTCCTTGTCTTACGTGCTCGATATCTGCGCCGAGCTTCTCACACAGTGCCGAGATTTCATTCATAAATGAGATTCTCGTTGCCAGCATCGTATTCGCCGCGTATTTCGTCATTTCAGCCGACGCCGGGCCCATAAATAGTATTCGGCTGCTCTTTCGCATAAACGGACTGTACAACTGCTTCATTATTTTTTGAACGGTCGGATTGGTTGTCCCGATGATTATTCTGTCGGGACGCATAAAATCTTCGACGGCGGCGCCTTCTTTAAGGAACTCCGGATTGCTGAGGTAATCAAACGCCGTTTGCGTTTTCGATTTTATAATATCTGTCACCTGTTTATACGTACCTACCGGGACGGTGCTTTTTGTTGCAATGATTCGATAGTCGCTGAGGTTTTCAGCGATACCGGCGGCGACTGAGAGGATCGCTGATATGTCGGCTGAGCCGTCCTGTGTTGATGGAGTGCCGACCGCGAGAAAGATAATAAGCGAATTGTCCACCCCGTATTTCAAGTCGGTTGTAAAGTGCAGTCGGCCGAGCTTTTCGTTATACTTGACCATTTCAGTCAGGCCCGGCTCATAAATGGGGATCGTTCCCTCTTTCAAACCTGCAATCTTCTCCTCGTCATTATCCACACATACGACATTGTTGCCGGCTTCTGCCAGACAAGCGGCTGTTACCAATCCGACGTAACCGACCCCAACCACACAAATCTTCATTCTATCAGCTCCGACTCTCGATAACGTCGTTCCTGCGAAAGCAGGAATCCAGAAAGATGACGATAGTGTGGATTCCCGCCTGCGCGGGAATGACAAAAAGCGCTCAATACCCGATTATCCGTTATCAAGGAATTCTAACATATCGATGTCTATTTCAACGCTCGCTGCCTGCCCGAGCATATCTATCTGTAAGACCAGGCGTGTAGCATTTTTCGCTTTCACGACGATGCCCTGCAAATCAGTTAACGGCCCCGCCATAACCCGGCACTGTTTGCCTGCCTTGATGTGTTTGTGCGGCCTTAGCGGAGCGCCGGCCCGAAGGGCCTGCTCAATCTGTACTAATTCGTCGAGTAATTTCTGTTGGTTTTTGACTTCGATTAGGTTTGCCACGCGATTAGTACGCAACAGTTCGACCCGCTGGTTCTCTTCGCCACAAAAGAACAAATATCCGCTGAATAACGGCAGGAACGACCGTATTGTTCTACGGCTTCGACGCCGAACTTTCCAGCTCATCGGAAGAAAGTAGCTGATATTCTTGCGGATTAGATCGTGGGCCAGGGCCTTTTCATTTCTGCTTCTGGTATGTGCCACCCACCATTGACCGGCAAAATCGCAAATCGATTCTGCTTCAGGCCAGATGATTGGCGGATTTTCGCTTACTTTCAACAATTTTATTGTCCTAATTTATTCCGTAGAACTCAAGGGCCGTCCTTGCGACATATTCAATTTGGTCTGGTGAAAGTTCAGGATAAACCGGCAGCGATAAGACTTCGCTGCAAAGCCGTTCAGCAACCGGCAAATCACCCCGTTTGTAGCCAAGCTCTTTGAAGCAATCCTGCAGATGCAGCGGTTTTGGATAAAATATTGCTGAGCTGATTTGATTTTCAGCCAGGAACTTTTGCAGCTGGTCTCTTTCAGGTACGGTTACGGTATATTGGTGATAAATGCTGACGTTGTTTGCTCCGATCTCAGGCGCTCTGACCGGCGAATTGGCGAAGATACTGTCGTAAAGAGCTGCGTTTTGCCTTCGTTTCTCATTCCATCCGTCGAGGTATCTGAGTTTGACGGCCAGAACCGCGGCCTGGACACTATCGAGGCGGAAGTTGCCGCCAATGGCTTTATAGAAGTATCGGGGGTTTTGGCCGTGGTCGCGAAGGATTCTGATTCTTTCTGCGAGGCTTTCTGTGTTGGTTGTTACCAGTCCGCCGTCGCCGAAGCCGCTGAGGTTCTTGGTTGGGTAAAACGAAAAGCATCCGCAATCGCCGAAATTGCCGCACTTTATACCGTCCTGGCTTGCACCTATTGCCTGTGCGGCATCCTCGATGACGGCAAGATTGTGCCGCTGAGCAATTTCGGTAATAACTTTCATCTGGGCGATTTGACCGAATAAATGCACCGGAATAATCGCCCGTGTCTTTTCGGTTATTTTTTCTTCGATAAGGCCGGCATCAATGTTGTAAGAGTCAATCTCGACGTCGACAAAGACCGGCTTTGCGCCGAGTCTGGCGATACAGCCGGCGGTGGCGAAGAAGGTAAACGGAGTAGTTATAACCTCGTCACCCGGTTTTATTTCCGATGCCATTAAGCTGACAAGCAGCGCATCTGTTCCGCTTGAGACTCCGATTGCATGTTTGCTGTCGCAATATGCAGCGATTTTTTCTTCAAATTCCGCCACGGCAGGGCCAAGAGCAAAAGACTGACTTTCACAAACCTCGCTTATCGCCTGCATTGCTTCATTTCTGACAGCCGCGTATTGTGCCTTCAAATCCAAAATTGGGACCTGCATTAAAGCTCCTTTTGTATGTCCTCTTGCACACATCTCTCGTTTCGATTCCGGCTTCTTGGTCAATAATCGCCGGTCGGAAACCTGATACTATTGACCTTGCCAACAACCGCTAAACCGGCACTTGGTTTTGGTCGATTAGTTCGACTGAAGCGATTAGTTTACCCCGTTAGAAATCTTTGTCAAGCGTAAGATAGATACTTTTAGCATCTTATTTCTAACGGGGTTTAGAGCTATACAACCAAAATGTCAAAAGAATTGAAAAATTGATTTTCAAGCTATCATTCTTGATGCGGCACGTATGACGATCGTATGGACGGGTTCCTTGTTGAAAAACAGGTCGGACATTTGGAGTTGAACGAGCTCACTGACTCGCAGGCCTGCATCGAGCATAAGCAAGTCCATTCAGTAGTTGCGGACCGCCTTGCGGTTTTTGTTCGAAGTGGTGGAGTTGCCGAGTAGGGTGTCAAGGAGTTTTTGACACTCGGCGGCTTCGAGGGTTGGCGGGGTTTCGGAGCTCATAGTTTATTTCATTTTCTGTGGACCTCATCAAGGGCTGCTCATAGTTAAGGACCTCAAATTTTAAGCTATCATTCATAAAACGGCCACAACTGCAGGGCCTAAGGAACACCAACAATCCTATTAGAGTCAAGCGCAATCCAACCAGTAACAATCTTTTCATCGGCAATCTGAAATATACATATATAGGTGAGCCAAACTGTACTAGCAGGGTCTGGATAATAATGTCCCGCATAGAGACGAACGGCAACCTTATCACCCTCTGCGAAGATGTCCTCTACTTTAAGTTCCGACGGATCCCATTGAGATGGAACCTCATCATATCCATACCTACCAGACCAGTAGTCAACCATATAGACTGGCCGAGAATCGGACCAGTAGAAAGCATTTGGGTCATGGAGATCCTCAAATAACTCCCAGTCTTGGTTATTCATTGCATCAAACATCCGCCTGACCATGGCCTTGTTCTGACAGAGTTGGCACAACTCGCAGGGTTCCTCTGCCGAGCCGAAAGCCAGTGATAAGAAAAACAACACAGTCAACAGAATAAGTAAGAGAAGCAGTTTTTTGTAGTACGTTTGCATGACTTTACCCTTTCAAGAGAATATGGTTGTAACATCCCTGCGAAGTCTGGGGCACGGTAAAGCCGTCTATAATCTATGTAATGGTGAAGTGTTTTTTCATGCCCACGTACCCTACCTTCGCAGAGTAGCAAATGAGACATTTTATAACCTTGATTATCAGTAAAAAAAGACATCCTGTCAAGAGAAAAGTGGAAATTGAGAATTAAACATTGACTATTTCCTGTTCCCGGTTAAAAATTAACAGTTGAAAATTAACCACAGACGCCGTCCTGAGCGGAGTCGAAGGATTACACGGATTACGCAGATAAAAAAAATCAAGAACTAAAATCCGTGAAATCTGTGAGGGACCCCGCTTCGCGGGAACCCAAATCCGTGGTTGAAATTGATTGGTAGTTAAAAATCGAAAATCGAAAATCGAAAATCAGAAATAATTTGAGCGTTTTATTCACCTGTATCGGCAGACGAGTCTCGCTGCTTAATAGCTTTCGCCGGGCGGCAAGACAACTGAAAATAAACGCTTCGTTCTTTGGCACGGATACCTCTGAGCTGAGTTCCGCCCTGCAATTGTGCGATAAAGGTTTCCTGGTTAAGCCGACGACGCACGTCGGCTATATCAAGCAGCTATTGACGATTGTCAAAGCCAACAGGGTAAAATTGCTCGTTCCCACCGTTGATTTGGACCTGAAACGTTTGGCCCAGAACAAGCCAAAATTTGCTGCGATGGGCTGTCGCGTGCTTGTCTCGGCTCCGGACGTGGTCGATATTTGTCAGGACAAAAGGAAAACGTACCGTTTCTTACTCAAGAACGGCTTTGATACTCCCGTTACTATCAGTGTAGCAGCTGCGCTTTCAAAAAAGAAACTCAGCTGGCCCTGCTTTCTAAAGCCCTGGGACGGCTATGCCGGCAGAGGAAACGCCGTCGTTAACAATCGCAAAGAGCTGTTATTCTTCGGCAAGAAGGTGCCGAACGCCATCTGCCAGGAGTTTATCACAGGTACCGAGCATACCTGCGATGTATATGTTGACTTCTGTTTGAAGGTCCGTTGTGTCGTGCCGAGAAAGCGCATAGAGGTAAGGGCCGGCGAGGTGAGCAAGGGACAGGTAGTAAAGCATCCTGGCATTATGAGCGAAGCTGCAAGATTGGTCGAGACGCTCGGAGCAGGGCCGGGCGTTATAACTTTGCAATTGTTCCTGACAGGCGACGATAAGGTAAAATTCATTGAGATAAATCCGCGATTTGGCGGCGGCGTCCCGCTGTCAATCAAGGCAGGTGCCAGCTTCCCAAAATGGATATTGCAGGAGCTACTCGGCCGAAAAACAAACATCCGTTTTGACGGCTTCAAGGATAATTTAATTATGCTCCGCTACGATGGCGAAGTCTGGCTGGAAAAGCCTTAGAGTGTCTAACACAAAGACAATCTTCCTTCTGTCATTCCCGCGAAAGCGGGAATCCAGAAACACCGAGTAAATCGAAAAGTCGTTTTGTTATATGCTCTTAACACCAAGAGCCACAAAATGACCCTATTGTCACCCTGAGCGCAGTTGAGGGGGTCTGTTAAAACAGATTTCTCGACTCCGCTGCACTTCGCTCGAAATGACAAATCCTTAAATCACGTGTAACAGAGCGCAAGCCAGAGCGTTCGCAGAGATAATTGACACGGAGATTCGTCAATCGACTATTTTCCAGACAATGCCCTCGCCCTTACATCCGGCTACCGGCGAGACGGAGAAAACATCTCCTTCGGACAGCCATTGCTCTATGGATTTTTCACTCAATAACGGCACACCTTCACTGCTTGCGTATTCGGATATGATTTTGATATCTGCCCTCTTTCCCTTAACTTCCTGCATATACAGCAGCGGATAAACCATCGTATTGTCGGCATAAACGACAGCATCGGGTTCGAGTTTTTCGAACACTTCATCGGCAAATTTTTCTGCTCCTCTGTATCCCGTTCGCCAGGGTCGCAAGAACCATACATAGTCATTGCGGTAGGGGACATCTGCTCTTGTGGAGATATTGAATCCGACTTTTTCCGCTAAGACAGGAGCGATGATATAGGTTGGGATTGGCAGCAGAGTGAGGACAAGAACCACCCAGCACAAAATCTTGCGGCCGGGCACGGCGACAAGCAAATTAAAGCCGACACCGATTAGTACGGACGCTAAGCAATAAAAGGGTATGAAAAATGCGTACCTGTCCGGCACCGTATATCTAAAAGCGAATACAAAGAAAAGTATCAACAATGCCAGAAGAACATTTGCGAAGCCGCGACTCGATGATACTTTTTTTAACCCGTACAGACCTGCAAAGAAAAATATGACGTTGGGCGTCGGGAAGTTATACGCCATAAATATCAGATTCTCTTTGATAAGCCTGGCCGAAAGGCCCACGTTAAGAACATCCACCTGCCAGCTTTTGCCGAAAACTGCGGAAGCCGCAGCAACTGTAAAACTGCCGGTCTGGATGATATTTTTGAGGACGAGGTATTCATAAGGGGCTGCACCAATAATCCACAGCAGAACGACAATTCCAAAGTGCCTTAACCTGATTTGCCTTCGTACCAGCAGAACAATGCAAAACACCAGGTAGCAAATAAAGCCGATAGCAGCCAACATATGATTAGCGATTGCCAGGCCGTTGAAAAGACCCAGCAAGTATAGAAACACCATCCGCTTTGTTTTAACGTATTGCAGCAGCATTAACAATTCGGTCAGTAACAGTGCCGTGTAGAGAGGATATGTTTCTGCGATAACGGCGTGCCGCCAAAATGTATGCGAAAAGGCCAATGTAGCAGCAGCAATTATAGCAGGTAAAAATCTGTTTAGCCATAATCGCAAAAGCAAAAACAGATTTGCAATAGTAAACGCTGCTGCAACGGCGGAAATCAAGTTTATCCTGTATGCGACTTCACCGAGCGGAACGTGTTTTACGCCGATGCCAATAATATGATAAAGCGGGTGTGAAAGTGCCAGGCCGAGATTACCCTCAATATCGTTGTGCCAGATTCGGTATTGATACATTCCGCTGTCCTGCCAGAGCGGCCCCGGCGCACAGGTGGCCACATAGAGCCCAGCCGCTATTAAAAGAACAGCGATGTAACCGGCTTTAAGATTATTATTGGTTTTGACCATTTTCGATTGACTATTTTTACTGAGCTTTGCGTTATTATGGAACTCAGGGTGGCACCCTCAAACTCGTTTGGGGGTGTTCTCGGGTTCCCATTTTGCGAGGTATTGCAAAATGGGGTTCCCTCAGCGGTAAAAGCTGCGTTTTCTGTGAGTTTATAAGTTTCATTTGTTTTACAAAGACCAATAATGTCTTTTCAAATAATCAATAGTCAATAATCAATAATCAATTACTTAGATGGTTACGGTCAGATATTGTGTATCGTCGGCAAACCGCATTGCTCCTTCATAAACAGCAGGAACGAGTAAGCAATCGCCTGCTTTGAATTCAACGGGCTCTGCGCCGGTTCCCAGAATTGTTCCAAAGCCGGTTAGAATAATCAGCGTTTTCATTTGACCGGCCGAAAGAAGCAGCTCGCAGTTTTTCCCCTGGTGACCTTTATCTATCTTGAAGTATTCGCAATCGACCAGCCGACCCATCGTTGTTACTGAAAGATTATCACCGCAGGTTCCAAAATGGATGCTTTCCAGTGCCTCTTCGATGTGTAGCTCTCTGGCCTTTCCGGCTTCGTCGACTCTGTTGAAGTCAAAAACCCGATAGGTGGTGTCCGAAGGTGTTTGAATCTCAGCTATTAACAGGCCCGCTCCGATGCTGTGGGCGGTGCCGGCCGGAAGGAAATGGCATTGGCCGGCCTCAACCGATACCTTTGTCAGCATGTCGGCGACACTGCCTTTGCTTATCGCTTCGGCAAACTTCTCTTTACTCACGCCTTTTTTTAGCCCTTTATAGATTACTGCACCGGGCGCCGCAGATATGATATACCAGCACTCGGTCTTCGGCTCTCCTTTGCCTAATCTGCGGCAGGTCTCTGGGTCGGGATGGACCTGCACGCTCAGGACATCTTCAGCGTCCAGAAATTTAATTAACAGCGGAAAAGGCCCCGCGAAATTTTCGTCGCCCGTTATTTCTTTCGGATATTTTTCGATCGCCGAGCCAAGAGTCTGGCCGGCCAGTTCGCCGTTTGCGATTACGGATTTATCGTCCGGCAGATCGGCCAGTTCCCAGCTTTCACCGATTTTTTCACCCGCGGGGAGATCCTTATCGAAAACCTCTCGTAGCTTCTGACCGCCCCAAATCCGCTGTTTATATATTGGCTTAAACTTTAATGGATACGCTTTCACGCAGGTTATTTTAACCGGAATCCAGCATCTCGTCCACAATTCGATTCGAAGAATTTTTCACCCCAGAGCCTGGCAGTACTTGTAACGAATAAGAAGATTTGTGTATTCAAATGAACAACGTAGTACTTTTCATTAATGAAATGTACTAATACTTGGTTTTCCAACAATAGACAAAAATAACAGATTTTATACTAAAGGAATGTATAGTGTGAAAAGAATCAATAAGATGCCTTTAGCTTTTCTACGCGCAGGCTGGACACAGGCCTTCCAGCCGAACCTGCTGGCGGTGAATAACAAAGCCCTTGTGCGGGCTCTTTGCCATAGGTAGTGACATTTCTGTCAGGCAGTGCGTGCTGCCGCAGTTTGTGCAGGTGAAATGAGGATGACATTGGCTTTCGGTGCAATTATGGGCTAATTCAAAATGGCACGCTCTTTTATCCATAAAAGCCTTATGCACCAGTCCGACCTTCAATAGACTTTCCAGGGTTCGGTAAATTGTAACCTTATCGAAGTGTTTTTTACCCAGTCGCCGAGCAATCTGGTCCTGGCTTAGCGGCTTGTCGGTTTTCATCAGCACTTTTAGTATAGCTACTCTGCATTCAGTGCAGTACAGCTTTGCTGCTTTCAACATCTTGCCGGCCTGCAAATCTGAATCTGGCTTCATAGTTACACCTCGAAGGGCCAAGCAACTGTCTCCAACAAAGAATGTCATTCCGAGCTCAGCGAGCAATCTTTTACTTTGACTAATCAGACCCTTCGCTTCGCTCAGAGCCTGTCCTGAGCCTGCCGAAGGAGTGACAGTTTTGAGATAGTTTCTGATCGTGAATGTGTGACGGATCTATTGGCGATTTAACAAATAGCAGCGGGAAAACAATATCACTAATACAGCAGGGCAGCCAAACAGCCAAAAACAGAAATCCGAAACTACCCACGGCCTTCAATACCGAGAGCTGTCCGCCGGTTGCCATAAGCATATGGAACGAGGAGGCCCACGTACTGAGCAAGACGTGGCCTGCGTGCGGGAATTTCGTCTTCGGCCTGAAGTATGCTATCAGAACACCTGCTACAGCCGCCGGTATCACTATATACCAACTTTCAATGAAACCGATGTGTGCGTGCTCGGCGAAACTTGTATGTTCGTGGGCGTGCACGTGAACGTGCATACCCAACAGCAGCTCGCCGATGTAGGGGATAAGCGAATCGCTCAAAGTCGCGACTCCCAGCGAGCCGAAAAATCCGACCAGCAGAACGGCAATGAATTTCCGCCTTTTCGTGTGGAGCTCAAAAACCGAAGCGGTCACCATTGCGCTCAATACCACGTGAGCGGGGTGGAATACGTAGAACATCCTGTGGCTTGTATCCTGCTGGAGATTTCTAAACACCAGCATTAAGACGATGCCGGTAAAGGTCCCGAACAAAGTGAATGGGGCGTGGGTCTTTAATTCTGTAAAAATAATTGAAAGTTTATGTCGCATTTGCAACTGGTACCCTAAAACCGGCAACTGTCGAAATTCAGTTTCACCTTTTACAGAGCATTTTATGTTTCAGTAGCCAAATTTGCAACTAAGTTGCAAATATTTTTTCGATTTTTTTATTTCGCCTCAACCGGCGAACCCTATCTTGATAGGTAGACATTAAGAGCGTCTAACAAAAAGAAGACTTGCTTTCTGTCATTCCCGCGAAAGCGGGAATCCAGAAGTGTCGAGTGAGTTAAGAATTCATTTTGTTACAGGTTCTAAGCTACTTCCTGCTGAGGGCATGTCGGGTTTGTATCTACAACAAAAATCTATCTACAACAAAAATCCATCTACAACAAAAATCCATCTATCAAGATATTTGTGTTATCTTTTGTTTTCCCAAGGGACGTAGTACTTTTCATTAACGAAAAGTACTACGAGCATTCAATGTTTAATATATGTTCAGCAATACAGGCGAAAAGGTGATTGGGCGTATTTAACCAAGCTTCAGGTAAGAACCAAGAAGAGATTGGGTGGGGCGAATTTTTCCGGCCATTGGTTGGCAATGATAAAAAACGACGTCGGGTACCATCGCCGATGGCCCTTTGGTAATCCCAAAAGGCTCTGCCAGAAAATTTGGATGCACCATCCCATTCCCCTTCCATTATTGTGGGCTAAAAAGCCATTGCAGATTCTGCTTCGTGCGGGTAAATTAAGAGCCCATAACAAGAACCTTTAATGGTCACCCCGAGCGAAGTCGAGGGGTCTGTTAGAAAGGCTATTTTATCAGATTCGTCGACTCCACCTTCGGCTCCGCTCGGAATGACGAGTGTGATGCGTACTCTTTGCATTTTAGGTTTTCTGAGACGTTCTAAGTCTTTTATCGAAGGATTTCAGACAATTGGAGGTATTTTCATGCAAAAGAACATTACATTTACAAGGGCGCGGGCAAGAATGAAGATACTCGTGCTGCTGTGGTTGGCGATTATCGCGGCTTGTGCTGGTTGCCGAAGCACCTGTGGTCCATCTCGGCCGCTCATCGGAATTACGAGTGTTTACAAGGTAGATAAGGAAAATGGGTGGCCTTCGACTTCGGTCTCTTTCGCTTTTGTAAAAGCAGTGGCCGAGAACGGTGGTGTCCCGGTAGTTCTGCCAACCATCTCCGGCGAAGAAATTTTGCGGCGATATGTGGAGGAACTGGACGGCTTGGTACTGGTGGGTGGCGCGGATATCCCGCCTTCGGCGTACGGCCAGAAGCCCCACGAAACAGTAAAAGTGCTGCCCAGCCAGCGGTACAATTTTGAAAGCAAGTTGATCTCCTTATGGTTGAGTAGCGACAAACCCCTATTGGGAGTCTGTCTGGGAATGCAGTTTACAAATGTGGTCTCAGGCGGAACGCTCATCCAGGACATCCCTTCACAGGTGGGTACAGAGGTAGTGCATCGCGGGGACAAGGCATATCATTGGGTGAAGATTGAGCAGGATAGTTTCTTAGCAAAAATTCTGGGCACGAACAGGGCGTTTGTTTACTCAAACCATCACCAGGCGGTCAAGGACGTCGGTAAAGGTCTGAGGATTGTCGCTCGCAGCGACGATGGTGTCATTGAGGCACTGGAGCGCATCGACGGGGAATTTGGTTTGTTCGTACAGTGGCACCCCGAAGGGATGGACGACGCTGAGCACCGCAATGCCATCTACGGCGCACTCATTAGGGCCTGCGCAGCGCGAAACTAATACTTTGTCAAGGTCGAAACGGTAAGTGTCATTGCGAGTGAAGCGAAGCAATCTCTATTTAGCCTGCGGTTTTACCGCAGGTTTTGACCCAGAAAATCGCAGTTGACACAGTAAAAGGACGGGCACAGCTAAATGAAGATTATACAAACAACGTCAGGCCTTGCGGAATTAGCGAAGGTAGAGAAGGGCTGTGTGCTGACTGTTGGAAATTTCGACGGGGTTCATCTCGGCCATCAAGAAATTTTAACCGCAGCCAAGCAAACCGCAGCAGAAAGGCGGGCAGAATTGGTCGTTATGACTTTCGAGCCGCATCCGCTTGCTATCTTACATCCGGAGAAAGCCCCTGGCATTCTAACACCACTGGCGCTGAAAAAATATCTTCTTGCTGAATTCGCCGTAGATTGCCTTTTCGTTGTAAAAAGCACTCGCCGGCTTCTTGCACTTTCGCCCCATGATTTTGTCCAGCGGTTCCTGGTTGAGAATATTGGGCCCGGCGTTGTGGTTGAGGGCGAAAGTTTTAACTTCGGCTCCGGCCGAACCGGCAATGTGCACACGCTGCAAAAGTTGGGGGCTGAGAAGGGCTTTGACGTTTCCATAGTCCGGGCCAAAGAGGTTAAACTCTCGACCGGCAAAACAGTTACAGTCTCAAGCACGATAATTCGTGACCTGCTCGCGAGTGGCAGTGTGGCCGATGCCGCCCTTACCCTGGGCAGAGCTTATCGGCTGATTGGTCAGCTAATTCCCGGAAAGGGCAGAGGAAAACAATTAGGCTTTCCAACATTAAATATGCAGCCGCTCGGCCAGCTTATCCCCGCAGAAGGTGTATATGCCGGCTACGTGAAAATCGGCGGCGCCTTTGAACAAGTTTGTGAATCTAAAGAAAAAATCGCTGCCGCCCTTAGTATCGGCAGGTCAGAGACTTTTGGCAGCGACAGTCCGCTGGCGGTAGAAGCTCACATACTAACCGGCGATGTCGGCGATTTGCACGGCGAATGGCTCGCTATGGATTTTGTAAAGCGAATCCGCGACCAGCAGAAGTTCGAGACGCAGGCCGACCTTTCCGCCCAAATCGCAAAAGACTGCGAAAAGGCAAAAGAGATTTTAGCCACAGAGGACACAGAGAACACAGAGATGTTTTTATGTTAAAAAAGGAAATGGACATTCAACGGATAGCTACCGCTCCCTCACGGTCGCGGCTCTGTTGGTTTTGTTGCTGTTCGGCGGTTACATATAATGTTAGGGACAAGCAGAATGGAATATCCTATCGCTTACCTTATCACTTTCTCGACTTATGGAACTTGGCTACATGGTGATAAGAGAGGTAGTGTTGACAAAGAGCATAATCAATATAAAAGTTCCTTTATAGCTCCGAGTTCAGTTTTGCAAAGGAAGGAACAAAGTGCCCTTAAGAATCCGCCATTTATGTTAGGGCAGAGCCGGCGAGAGGCGGTCTTAGAGGCGATTCTACAGGTGTGCAAATTTCGTGGCTGGTTTGCACATGCTGTTCACGTCAGAAGTAACCATATACACATTTTAGTAAGCGGTGAGGAAAAGCCTGAAAAAATAATGATTGTTTTTAAGGCTTATGCTACAAGGGCAATTAGAAGATGTTGTAAAGGGCAAACTATAATCAAGAAATACTGGACGCGGCATGGCAGTACAAAATACATTTGGACGAAAGAAAGTCTTGCCTCTGCGATAAGATATGTTAAGAATGAACAGGGTAAAATGATGTCGTTTGGTGCAGCAACAAAATTCAAGTCAGAGCCCCGAACGTCAGTGAGGGGGCAAAAACAGATTAAGTTGAAATTATAAACCCGGCGCTTATGCTTAGGGCTCTGAACGTCAGTGGTGATAAAGCAATGATACATAACGACGATTTTGAAAAAGCTGTCGATTTGATAAACAAATCGAATAATTGTCTAATTACGACCCATGCTCGGCCGGACGGTGATGCCTGCGGCTGCCTTGTGGTAATGTGTGATGCGCTGGTCGCTCTGGGTAAAAAGGCCAAGCTCTTAATGCTGTCAGAAGTTCCCGAATGGTACGAGTTTCTATTTGATGAAAAAGTCCCTCTCCTCGGCGAAGATGTCCAGCTTGAAGAGCTGATGCAAGGGCGGTTCGGCCAGTTTGACTTGATTATGGTCATCGATACCAACAGTTACAGCCAGCTGCCGAAGTTCGACGAATATTTAAAACAGGCCGACAAGCCCGTCCTGGTAATCGACCACCACGAAACCGCTGATGGTCTCGGCGATGTCGAGCTGGTCGAGTCGGATGCTGCCGCCACGGCTCTGATTGTTTACGATTTGTTAAAATACGCCAACTGGCCCGTAACCGAAAAAATGGCTGAGGCGCTCTTTGTGGCGGTGGCTACTGACACCGGCTGGTTCCAGTTCGGCAATACGGACAGCAGGGTTTATCGAGACTGCGCCGAGCTGATTGACGCCGGGGCAAAACCAACGAAAATCTACGAAAAATTGTATCAGAACTTCTCACAGTCGCGATTCAAGCTGATGGCCGCGATGCTCAACACGCTCGAATTACATTTTCATGGTCGATATGCAGTACAACACGTGCGTCTGGAGGATTTCGAGCAGACCGGTGCTGCATTTAAAGATACTGAAAATTTAATTGACGAATGTCGGCGGATAGGCACGGTCGAAGTAGCGGCTCTGTTTGTGGAATTGAAGGACGGCCGGGTCAAATGCTCGTTGCGAAGCAGGGGCCCTGTTGATGTTCGTAAGATTGCCCAGAAGTTCGGCGGGGGTGGCCATAAAATGGCCGCAGGTATCCATCTGCCCGGACCTTTGGAGGAAGCGAAACAACTCATACTTAAGGAAGTCACAGCTCGGCTCGGTAAATAATAGCTGTGCAGACAAATATCTGTTCGGTGCGAAAATCAAAAAGCAAAAGTCAAATAATTCAAAAGCAATTACGGAGGTCATTATGAAAAGACGGTCATTCTTGAAAACGGTAGGTAGTATTGCCAGCGGGTGTCTCGTCGGTGCCGGTGTAAGTTCATGCGCATCAGGCTCGGATTCAGGCGGCGAGACTAAGACGATTGGCGGATTGCCTCGCCGCGTGCTTGGGCGGACAGGCCGGAAGGTGTCCATTGTCGGCTTTCCCGGACTGGCGATGGTTCACTATGAACAGGACCGCTGTACGGCCGCAATCCACGATGCCTTCGAGCGGGGCGTGAACTACTTCGATGTGGCGCCGGCCTACGGCAGGGGTGACGCTGAGATAAAGATGGGAATCGGATTGCAGGGCATTGATCGTAGTCGTATTTTCCTGGCCTGCAAGACGAAGATGCGCGATAAAGAAGGAGCTCGGAAGGAACTCGAGACATCGCTGAAGCGGCTGAAGACCGACCATTTCGATCTATATCAAATGCACCACATCCGCACGCCGGACGAGGTAAAGCAGGCGCTGGGCCTCGGCGGTGCCATTGAGACCCTTCTGTGGGCGCAGGAACAGGGCAAAGTCCGGTATCTTGGCTTCTCGGCACATACCACCAAAGGAGCTCTCGAGGCCATGAACGGGTTCCGCTTCGATACGGTGATGTTTCCCATAAACTTTATTGAGTATTTCCAGATGGGGTTCGGCAAGCCGATCCTTGAGCTGGCGAAAAAGCAAGGTGCTGCCGTCCTGGCCATTAAGCCGATGTGCGGAGGCTCCTGGGCTGAAGGTGCAGAAAGAACGCGCAGAAATTGGTATCGGCCACTGGATGACCAAAGGGAAATCGACCTGGCCTTGCGCTTTACCTTATCTCAGAAACCGGTTGCAGCCGGCATCCCGCCTGCATTTCTCGATCTGCTCGACAAGGCCATACCGGTGGGCCGGTCTTATCGTCCTATCACCGAAGCCGAGACGCAAGAGTTGAAGGAGATGTCCAAAACGCGCTTGTCTCTCTTCAGAGAGCAGGAAGAAGCGGTCGCCTCCGGCCGGCCCTGGCAGCCACTATACCCCGACAGCCCGCACGAATGCTGTGCAAGTATCTGCGTTTGAACGGACGTGCACTAAGGACAGTACTGGAGGAGAAATATAACCGCATGGGCAGAAGCTCTGCCCATCCTACGAGGCTTTTTAGCTATTGGTCAGCAGTGAGCCACTGGTAACAAAACTCAGCCAAATCCTGCTCATCGATCTTGTTATCGTCAATCAAATCCGTCGTCAGGGTGTTTTCACTTTTGCGCCATTCTTCTGCAAGAAAGCAATAGTCACGAAAATTGACAAATCCATCGCCGATGAAGTCCGCTAAGCCGACCATTTGTCCCATCTCGCCGAAGATACCGTAGCCTGAGCCGTCCTGGCCCTTACTTTGCCAGACTGTGAGAAACTCGCCGTTTTCTCTTATTGCAACAGCCGGATACTTCTGGTCGTCCAGCGCATAAGTATTGACGCCGAATTCATCGCCGATAGGGGTGCACGAGCTGTCAAATCGCTGGCCGAAGATATTTCTTTCATTGATGTCGGGGTCAATTTTACTGTCCCACACGATTACAAATTCCCGCTGGTCGTTCATCGCAACTCGAGGGTTCTGTTGTGTCCCGGCAAGGGTCGTATTAACGACAAACTGCTCACCCATTGCCACGGCGTCAAATGTGTAGCACCGCCCGTGAATATCGTCCAGGCGTGCAAGCTTAGGGTCGCCGTCCCAGGCCACCACGAAACCTCCGCTCCAATCCATGGCGATCGACGGCCGGGTGAGGGAGCTAAAACCGATTGTGCTTACCTCGAAAGGATCCGTCCTGGCTGTACCATCTGCATTATACAGTCTCGCCATTATTGAGTTGGAACTTCTATCTTGCATCCAGACAATCGCGAAATTGCCGTTATCATCCATCGCCACATCCGGATAGCGGCAGCCCGGCAGCAGGTTAGCTTCAAACTCCTGGCCGACAGCCAGGTCGTTGCCATCATACAACTGACAGGATATTGCCCACTCATACGGCTTTGTCCCCAACTTATCGCTTTCCCATACGACCGCAAACGCCCCGGCGGCGTTCATAGCGACCTTCGGAACCCGTTGTCTGCTTTCGGTATGGCTGTTGACGCCGAACTCATCACCGAGAGGCTGGCCGTTTGGGTCGAACCGCCGGCCAAAAATACCTTCCTGGCTTACCCCTGGGCCGTACCAGACCACAACAAAATTGCCTACAGCATCGGTGGCGACCGATGACTCTTTTTGGTTGCCGGAGGTTGTGGTGTTGATTTGAAATTCACTGCCAATCGGACTTGCGTCTGCCCCGAAGCGCCGGCCGAAAATCTCGTTTGATCTGGGCCATTCAAAATAGCTGTTCCACACTACCACAAAATTGCCGTTTGTATCGGCTGCTATGGCAGGGTTCGCCTGGTTACTGTCGGTGTGTGTATTTACCTGGAACTCGGCCAGGCAGGCTATCGCTGCGATTAAAGTTATTGCCACAGCCGTTAAATAATTTCGTTTGAGCGCCATAATGCTTTCCTCCTTTGATTTATTGAGCTTTGCGTTATTAAAGGAGCTCAGGGTGGCACCCTCAAACTTGTTTGGGGGTGGTCTTATCAACCCTCTCGTACGTCTGGGCTTTACAACAGTTTCGTTTTTTTTGCAAACATCAATAGAAACCAAATCTGCATTGTACCGGCTTAGCTCCGCCTGTCCAGGAAAAAAGCAAGTAGGGCTACTGAAAAAATGCTCTCCTGCCGAAGCAGAGGTATGCCGTAAATTGGTGCTGGGTCCTCCAGGCGGGGGTGCAAACGCGAGGAATGCTTTCTCCTTCCCCGATGTTATCCCATTTACACATCTCACGAGCCATGGGCCACGAGTCACCATCACTGCACCCAAGATGAGCATTGTCTTTTGAGCTAAAATCCCGTAGAATCCGTAATATGGAAAAGGCTGAAATCAAGCGTATTGCCGAAAGGAATTAACGATGACAGAGGAAAATGTAAGCAGTAACTCAGGATGTGAGAGTCCTTCACACACGCAACACCTGTGCTACATAGTGTCCCAAGGTTTTCATCTCAGCGATGAAGCTGAATATCAGGCCATGGTACAGGAGCCGGAGTTCAAATGCCGACACTGTGGACGAGTAGCGAAAAGCGAGAATAATCTTTGTAAGCCAGTCAAACTGTAACTGTATCGAGCGGCGGTTGGCTGTGCGGAATTGAGGGGCCGAGATATGAAGAAACTCAGGTCTATTGATGAAGTTCTGGATTTTGCGATAGCTGGAGAGATCAATGCACACGAGCTTTACATAGAGATGGCGGCCATGGTAGAGAATCCGTGGATGTGCAGGACCCTTGAAGGTTTCGCACAAGAAGAGCTGCAGCACCGGGCAAAGTTGGAAGCCGTCAAGGCTGGCAAGATTGCCTTGGAACGAGAGGAAGTTGGTGACCTCGGCATCGCTGACACGCTTGAGGACATTAAGCCCCATGCAGGCATGGACTACCGTGAGTTGCTCGCGTTCGCCATTAAGAAGGAGAATGTTTCCCATAGGCTTTATGCGACAATGGCGTCGATATTCTCAGAGCCGGAGTTGAAGGGTCTTTTCCGAAAGTTGGCTGAGGAGGAAGCAGATCATAAGCGGCGATTTGAAATTGAGTACGATTTGATGACGTTCTGAAAGCTAATCAATGCAAGGAATGTATCGAGCGGCGGTTGGCCAATAAAATAAAAAGCATGAAATAGCCGGGCTAATCCGTTCTGGACTCTTCACAATGACAATAGCCGGTAACTTCTTGTCCGCAATATTGTTATCCACCTAAAAAAGTATGCCATATCGTGTTTTTACCGCTGTTTTCGAACAATACCCTGAAATTGGCAGTAGGAAGTGGAAACGAGGCAAAAATAATAAAAAAAAACATTAAAAAAACCTTGACTATATGTCGATACCGTAATAAACTGTATATATAGGTGTGGCTTCAAATGTGTAACAGCCCACTGGAAAGGAATAGGTTAGGGTTTTGAAAGAAATTTTGATATTGTTTTATTTTTGGCTTTAAACTGCTGATGGGCAATCTTTAATGTCCGCATCCTGAAGCCGCTGGCAGTTTTAAGCAGCGGTTTTTTTTTATTGCTCTTTATTAAGTTTATGGTTATAACCGGCGAGCCCAATGCAAATTTACTATTGACTGTTGACTATATTATTATTTAGCAATTGTCGATAGTAAATAGAAAATAGTAAATCGTCTTCGGGCTCGTAGCTCAGTTGGTTAGAGCGCACGCCTGATAAGCGTGAGGTCGGTAGTTCGAATCTACCCGGGCCCACTACCTTCGGCTAATAGCCGAAGGAAATTCGAAGCTCGAAATTCTAAATTCGAAACAAATTCGAATGACCGAAACTCAAATGTTCAAAACAAAGTTTTGAATTTTGATATTGTTTCGGATTTAGATATTAGAGTTTAGAGTTTCCCGCTTTAGCGGCCCGGGGACGTAGCTCAACTGGGAGAGCGCCGGCTTTGCAAGCCGGAGGTTGCCGGTTCGAGCCCGGTCGTCTCCATTTGAGTTCGTAGTTATGAGTTCATAGTTCGTCGAAAAGTAGCAATGAACTATGAACTACGAACAATGAACTATGAACCAAGCTGTTCTTTGACAAGTTAATATGCAGATGCGTGGGATATATAATTCCCAACAGGCTTTTTGTTAATGAACGAAGAGCTTGTTAATATGAGCGCTCATTTAGGCGATTTAACTAACCTGTTCAATCATAGATTGATATGGTCAAGTTACTAAGGGTGTATGGGGGATGTCTAGGCGTCGAGAGGCGATGAAGGACGTGGCAGGCTGCGATAAGCCCGGGGCAGGTGCCGAGCAACCGCTAATCCCGGGATCTCCGAATGGGGCAACCCGTCGTCACTGGGTAACCAGATGGCGTCATCCCTGGCTGAATGCATAGGCCAGTGGAAGCCAACGCAGGGAACTGAAACATCTAAGTACCTGCAGGAAAGGAAATCAACCGAGACTCCGTTAGTAGCGGCGAGCGAAAGCGGATCAGCCCAAACCAGAGAGCTTGCTCTTTGGGGTTGTGGGCGCCGGTAAGCAGTTACAAAGGCATCGCAAGCAGAACGGTCTGGAAAGTCCGACCACAGAAGGTGATAGTCCTGTATGCGAAAGCGAGAGCCCTGCATTACTGCCGGCGTACCAGAGTAGCGCGGAGCTCGTGGAACTCTGTGTGAAGCTGGGGGGACCACCCTCCAAGGCTAAGTACTACTCGACGACCGATAGTGAAAAGTAGGGTGACTGAACGATGAAAAGTACCCCTATTAGGGGAGTTAAAAGTACCTGAAACCATACACCTACAAGCTGTGGGAGCCCTATGACCGGCCTGCGGGCTGGTAACGGGTGACCGCGTGCCTTTTGCATAATGAGCCGGCGAGTTACCGTCTGTGGCAAGGCTAAGCAGTTAAGCTGCGGAGCCGTAGCGAAAGCGAGTCTGAATAGGGCGTATTAGTCGCAGGTGGTAGACGCGAAGCCAGGTGATCTACCCATGGCCAGGTTGAAAGGGATGTAAAAATCCCTGGAGGACCGAACCCACTAACGTTGAAAAGTTAGGGGATGAGCTGTGGGGAGGAGTAAAAGTCTAATCAAACCTGGAGATATCTCGTTCTCTCCGAAATAGCTTTAGGGCTAGCCTTGAGTTACTACTTTACGGGGGTAGAGCTACTGAATGGGGATGGGGGGCCACCAGCCTACTCACCCCAACCAAACTCCGAATACCGTAAAGACTATCTCAGGAGTCAGACTGTGGGGGATAACCTCCATGGTCAAGAGGGAAACAACCCAGACCGCCAGCTAAGGTCCCGAAGTTTTGCTAAGTTCTTAAGGAAGTCGAATTGCGGTGACAGCCAGGATGTTGGCTTAGAAGCAGCCACCATTTAAAAAGTGCGTAATAGCTTACTGGTCGAGCAGTTTGGCGCCGATAATGACCGGGAATAAGCAAAACACCGAAGCTGCGGCTCTGCGAAGCCTTCGGGCGACGCAGAGGGTAGGAGAGCGTTGCTGTCAGCGCCGAAGCCGTACGGTGACGAGCGGTGGAGCGGCAGCAAGTGATTATGCCGGCATGAGTAACGATAAAACAGGTGAGAATCCTGTTCGCCGAAAGCCTAAGGTTTCCTGGGGAAGGTAAATCCGCCCAGGGTTAGTCGGGCCCTTAGTCGAGGCCGAA
>JAUXAL010000012.1 GCA_030619925.1 Phycisphaerae bacterium
AGTTCCTGTTGCGGAAACAGTATTTGTCATTCCCGCGGAAGCGGGAATCCAGCTTTTTCGCTCTGGACCCCTGCTTTGGGTTCCCGCAAGGCGGGGTCCCTCGCAGGGGTGACATCGTCAGTTTTTGTTTTCCGCAACAGATACTAATTAACTTGCGTAAAGAGAAATACCTAATACGATATTGAGTTTTGGAGGTAGCTTTTGGTGCGGGTGGCATTGGGACAATTTAATGCTGTAGTAGGTGACTTGGCCGGCAATGCCCAGAAGATGCGCAACATCTACGCAGAGGCGGTCCGGTCTGAGGTAGATTTGTTGGTTTTTCCGGAATTAGCTGTTTGTGGCTATCCGCCTGAAGATTTGCTGCACAAGAAGCATTTTTTGAGAGACTGCTCGCTCGCCCTTGATAAACTCGCCGCCGATTGCCCGGACACCACCGTAATAGTCGGCTTTGCCGAAAACTATCAGGGGGCCGGTTACAATTCCGCCGCTGTGCTGCAAGGCGGCCGAACAAGCAAGATTTATCGTAAGGCCCAATTGCCGAATTACGGCGTGTTCGATGAGCAGAGATATTTCCAGCCCGGCGCAGAGCCGGTGATAATCAATCTAAAGGGCGTGAATATTGCGATCACCATCTGCTTTGATATCTGGAATATCGAATGGCTGGCCAATTTTCTAAAGGACGCCGGCCAAATCCAGATGATTCTAAATATCTCAGCCTCGCCCTTCCATGTGGGCAAAATTAAAAAAAGAGAGGAAACGGTCAGCCGATGCGCAAAAGAGTTCAATTGCGCTGTTGCGTATTGCAACCTTGTTGGTGGTCAGGATGAATTGGTTTTTGACGGCCGAAGTATGTTCGCCGATTCGACCGGCAACACAAAAGCCAAGGCCAGGGCATTCGACGAGGATTTAATAATTGCCGATGTTACCCCCACACTCGAAGGGACTGTGCAGGTTGAGCCGACGCAGCCTGCCGCTCTGCAACCGAGCGACCTTCTCGACGAAGTCTATCAGGCACTTGTGCTCGGCACCAGAGATTATGCACACAAGAACGGGTTCAAGAAAACGTTGCTTGGCCTCAGCGGCGGCGTGGATTCTTCGGTTACCGCTGCTATCGCTGTGGCTGCTTTGGGCCCGGAGAATGTCGTCGGCCTTACAATGCCCTCGAAATTCAACAGTCCCGACACCAAAGCCGATGCCAAGAAGCTATCAAAGAATTTGGGCATTGAATTTTTGACCATCCCGATTGAGCCGATACTCAAGCAGTTTGATGAGGCGTTAAAGGAAGTCCGAGGCTGGAGCAGCGAAGGTATCGCTTACGAGAATTTGCAGGCCAGAATCCGCGGCGGCATCCTGATGTCGCTGAGCAATCAGTTTGGCTCTCTGGTATTGACGACCGGCAACAAAAGTGAAACCGCAGTGGGCTATGCGACTCTTTATGGCGATACAGCCGGCGGCTTTGCCGTGATAAAAGATGTCCCCAAGACAATGGTCTATAAATTGGCCGAACACATAAACAAAATATCCCGGCGGCAAATCATACCTGCCGATGTGCTGACCCGGCCGCCCAGCGCCGAACTGAAGCCCGACCAGAAAGACAGTGACTCACTGCCGGACTACGATTTACTTGATAAAATCCTCAAAGGCTACGTCGAAGAAGACAAATCCGCACAGCAGCTTGTTGAATCGGGCCTGCCTCAAGACGTGGTCCATAACGTTATTCGTATGGTTGACCGCAACGAATACAAAAGAAGACTATCTCCGCCGGGAGTAAGAATTACACCAAAGGCCTTTGGCAAAGACCGGCGACTGCCGATTACAAATCGTTACTCAGAAGACAGATGACAGAAGTCGGATGACAGAAGTCAGATGACAGAGGGCAGAGAACAGATAATCTGAATTCTGTCTTCTGTTCTCTGTTATCTGCCGGCGAGGGCATCTGCAACAGCTCTGCCGAATTGGGCTGAAGCCGTTGGCCCGTATCCGGTTATTATAAATCTGTCCCGTTCAACAGGAACACCGGTATATACAGCACCGGCTTGCACAAGTTTTTCTCGTTCGGATAAAAAACTGGTGGCTCGGACACCGGTTAGCACACCGGCGTTGGCCAAAACCGTAGGGGCTATGCAAATTGCCGCAAGAATTTTTCTCTTACTCACCGCCTCACGGGCGATGTTCAATGCAACGGGATTGTTAAAA
Source organism: Phycisphaerae bacterium (assembly GCA_030619925.1). Lineage (GTDB taxonomy): Bacteria > Planctomycetota > Phycisphaerae > Sedimentisphaerales > Anaerobacaceae > JAUXAL01. The sequence goes on from JAUXAL010000012.1 coordinate 2,197, forward strand.
TATTCAACTGCTCCCGGGCCGCCTATAAAGATTATCGCATCGTAATCATCAACCCTCAATTGGCTCACGAGAATCCTTGCCTCAGCTATGTTTCCAAGCATGCCCCGTATAAACCCTATTCTTGTACTCGCTATAGTTGTCTGAACCGCCGTCACATCGAGCACACGCTTTGTTTCGAAAAGCTCCTCATCGCGGAAATTCTCGCTGGCAACAATCAATACCGCTCTTTTTGCTCCCGTGCTCTCTTGCCCCTGGTCTGCTTCCGTTGTGGCTTGCGCCAGCGGATAACCGACACATATTATATAAATTGGCTCCAGCTCTCTCGGCAGCCTGCAAATCTTACGGACGCCGGATATATCAAAACCACCGACCGTTACAGAGCCCAACCCCAAACAGACAGCCTGCAATTGGATATTCTGGGCGACGTGCCCGGCTTCCAATAGCATATATTTTCTGGCATCTTTGCGGAACCGGGTCGTAAGCTTTCTCACAGAGCCCGCAACAATAATATCACAACCAGCTACCGACCCTTGCGTCGAAGCTGCCGCCAGGGCGCCGCGGACATCCTGATCCGAAATTTGTCGCAAATTGTGCCCTTGCGGCTGATAAACAGACACTCCCTCCGGCGTGGCAAAATATAACTCTATAGGATAGAGCGCCCCCGCCGATGGTGCCGTTCGCAAACCTCTTTGCGGCTCTGTTATGCCCTGACCGGCCCAGGCCAATTGGCTAATCTGTGAGGAGCTGAGCGGTTGGCTGACAAACTGGCGTACACTTCGCCGTCTGGCCAACGCCTCCTCGAAACTGACCGACCCTGTCAACCTCGGCTCTGTAAGCTGAATTATCTTGCCTCGCGTAACCCGAGACCTGCGCTGACCCATGCAAAGGACCGTAAAGCAGGCTAAAGTTATTACAAGGGGACCCCTAAAAATTGTTAAACGTTTCATTTTTCCAATCCTCCAAATAAGTTTTTGCGGCGGTGGATTACAACATACCTATATTACACATTCAATCCTGAATTTCCCAGATTAAACTTCATTTTTAGTGGATGACTTTGCATTTTACGCTTCTAAATTCTTGAGTGGGGGACCTGAATTCAAAAATCTTATTACGCCATAAACAAATCTCTGGTAAAATCATACTCGATGCTCGTCGAGAATCGAGCCGACTCTCTAAGGTTGTTTTTAATGGCTTTATCGCGCCAACAAAAAGTAACTATAATATCATTGGTTTCCTATTGGCTCACCCTTTTTATCCTTACACATATACCTGTCCCGCTATTTGTTCGCGAGGCCGGCGTCTCCGATAAAAGCCTTCACCTCCTTATGTACCTGATTTTGGTCTTTCTGTTCTGGTTTGCAATCAGCCCCGACAAAAAAGTGAGCTGGCGCCGGCCCGCCGTATGGTGGGTACTTTTCGTGATAGTTGCATATGGGATTTTGGACGAATGGCTTCAGGGTTATGTAGAAGGACGCAGTAGCGATCTTATGGATTTTGTCGCAGATTTGGCCGGTACGCTCACAGGCCTGATTATGTTTTCGTTTTTTACATTCTGGGCGGCCGCTCTTCTGGTGACGGGCACTGTTATCTTTGGCTTAACAAATATTACACGAGCGAACCTGGCTGACGTGATGCCGATTACAAATGCGCTGTTTCATCTATTTGCCTACCCAATTTTTACTATGCTGTGGGTTCGATACGTACAACTTTTCCCGTCGCTAAGGCCCCCTAAACCCAAATGGCTGATAACGGCATTAGCAGCGCCGATAGGCTTACTATTGACTGTAAAATTATTCTCCGTAATTCTTGGCAAAGATTTCGCTGTGCCGGATATAATCATCTCTGTCGGAGGAATCGTAGTTGTAGCTGCCACAATTTACCTGGCAGCTTTATTTCGCAAGACACAAGACCCAAAAGACCTTGACCAAGTATAGTCTTCGGTCTTTAGTCGTTCTCAAAAGGTTTTTTGAAGGGCCTGTAGAGCGGATCGCCTATCAAGACCAACTGCCACGAATTAAACGGCTTTGTATGGTAGTATGCCTCGACAAGACAATTACCTTTGTACAGCTCGAGGAAAAACAATTTCGGCTCCGGAAATGAATGAAGATACGGCTCAGCCACCGCCCCCAATGTTGCTGTTATACCGTCTCTGAGCATAGCCGGACACCACTGGCTGCTGTTAGGGTCGCGAAGGCTAACCGCTTCAAAGCTTGAGATATGATACCCAATCGCACCATCGACGAATTCAAAGGCGTCAACATATTTTTTCAGACTGTACCAGCCACAATAGATAGCCGTCCTGGGACAAGAACGGGGGGCGAAGAGTTTTCCTGTTCGCTCTTCCTGAACGGGAAGCTCTCTTCGCAATCTTGTAAACATCGCCAAATCCCGCAAAGACTGGTCAAAATAACCGTACAAACTCCTTTTGTTTGTAATGCCTCGCGAATCGATGTAAGCGATACCTTCTAACCCCGTTTTCTCTGCCGCCATTGCCTTATCGATGAGGCCTTCGACTACGCAAGAGTCCGGGCCGTCAAGCCGGCTGACCATAAGCATTCCAAAACTAAGGCCATGCACATCAGCCTTTAGCACATTCGGCTGCCACCGATACAGCTCGTAGGGACCGAACAACACCATTGATAACTCACTATCCACCGAGGCGTTTGTTTCTCTACCGCTGATACGATCAATTTCGAATTGCAACCGGGCCAGCTTTTTATTGCTTTTCTCTTGCTCAACTGAGCCCTGCTTGTTGTCGCCGCCGGTAGTCTGCTCAATCCTTTCTTTCTCTTGCTTAACTAATTCTCTTAATTCTTTTAGTCTGCCTTCCAGCCCTGTTGACGTCCCTCGCCTTCCTACCTTGATGGGCACACCATAAGTCGTCAGCAGACATCTAATCGGTTTCGGTCCGGCTTTGCCGGGGAGCTGACGAGTGGACAATTCTTTGCGAATCGGCATTGCAAGCCGCTTTTCATAATCGTCTCTGCTGATTGCATCGTTAAGGCTTTTGCCTAAGGACAATGAGAGAATGTTTTCATCCGGCACGGCCCGCTTTTCGCAATAGTAACGAGCAATCCGCCCCGATGCTGCGACGTCCTTGTTTGCTATTACCAAAATCTCATCAGGTTCTAACGCAAACCCTATCCCACAGCCCACTAAAATCAGCAGAATAACCTCGCTGGTTCTAAACACCATTTCCAATATACCCTCTAATCTCCCGTGGCCCCCACAAATAATTAACCCCGGACTTCGCCGGGGGTCATTCAGACAACTCAAAATCAATCCCGGCTAACCAGGGTAAAATCAAGAACTCCAGTTTTACTCCTGCTGGCAGGACACGTTTGGCAAATCGACCGGAGAATCTTCGACCGCTTGTTCATAATCGTCGAGCCAGTAAGCGTTCGGATTGCTCTTGAAGGCCAGGAGACGTCCGCTGTCCTGGTCGTCAGCCGCCCGATGATATCTAAAGTAGACCAAATCTTTTGTTTTGCCGATGATTTCCACTTTTCCAGTCGAATGCGACATTGCATACCGGGCCCGCTTTGCCAGTCCGGACACCCGTGATTTTGCCTGCTCAACGATATCATACCCTTCTTCAATCGGCACCGTATAAGCCTTGTTCCCCAGTGCCGGACGACACTGGAAAATATAGTAAGGGACCGCACCAATAAACGACAGTTGCCTGAGCAGCTCTGCCATAACCTCCGGGTCGTCATTTAGCCCCCTTATGAGGGGCGTTTGGTTCGCTAACACCGCACCGGCTCTCTGCAGCAGGCCAACTGCCTTAACCGCCGCGTCTGTCAACTCCCTCGGGTGAACAAAGTGAGTCATCACGTATATTCTCTTTCGCTCGGCGCAGTAGGTTTCTATCATCTCAAGCAAGGCCGGGTCGTCAATAATGCGATAGGGATTGAACGCCGGTATCTTTGTCCCGATACGAATTATCCGCACATGTTCGATTTGGCCCAGTTGGCGGACAATATTTTCAAGTTTTGACGTTGTCAGTACCAGCGGGTCTCCGCCGGTCAGCAGCACATTGGTTACCTCGCGATGTTGCTTTACGTATTGCAGCGCCGCCGGCAGGTCCCGCAGATATGCGCTCTGCGGGTCTATGAAAACACGCTTGCGGAAGCAGAACCGGCATATACCGTCACAAACATTACTCACCAAAAACACGGCTGTGGAATTATACTTGTGCTCAAGCCCGGGCATAATCGTGTAGGTTTTTTCATCCGAAGGGTCAAGCCGGCCCCATTTGTCAAGCTCCTGTAAATGTGGAATTATGATTTTCCTTATGGGGTCGTCAGGGTCGTTCCAGTCAATAAGCGACAAGTAATAGCTGTTGCCGCGAAAAGCAAACTTGTCGGTGACCTTTTTCAACTCGACTCGTTCCTGCTCGCTCAATTGCTCCAACTGCTCTATTTTTGTCAGATATTTGCGATCAATAGCTAACATCTTTTCTACCTTTCTTGCCACTTTTGATTATTCCTGACCCTGCATCTTATCCAAGACCCGATACTCAATGAGCTTGAGAATATCGTCTGTCATAAAAATTGTCCCTCTTTGCGAGCATTCAGTACCAGCGGAGAGAAACGCAATGGGCTCTGCTCAAGCTCATCTACGCCATAACAAGTGGCAGAGAAAACCCGACCGCATTCAAGCTCTGCAGCAAAGCACATTCGGATGATATCCTTCTCGATATCCCAGTTGACCTCAGGAAAAACTATCAGTAGATCTATATCCGAGCCCTCGTCAAGCTCGCCACGCGCAGCAGAGCCGTATAGAATAACATCCCCTGCCCCAAATCGCTCTCGAAACATCTTTGCCAGATTATCTAAAGCGTCTTTTTCTTTTGAGGATAATTTCACTGTTTAACTTTTCCTTCTTACTTCTTTTCTCCCCTTGTCTCTTCGGCTTGTGAATATCTTTTTTCGTAGATACTTTTTCGCTTAAACACATGGGCAATAGTGGCCAGTATTATCTTTATATCGGTCAAAAGGCTCGTAGTTTCCACATATTTAACATCGAGCTCAAGTTTTTCTTCACGAGTTAGCCCTCCCCGCCCTGATATTTGCGCCAAACCAGTCAGGCCGGGCCTAACGAGCAGCCGCTTTTTTTGCCGCCGGCTCCACTCGGACATCTGCGAAAGATACAGCGGCCGAGGCCCAACAAAACTCATATCTCCCTTTAATATATTAAACAATTGTGGCAGTTCGTCAAGTGAATATTCCCGTAGGAATTTTCCAACTTTTGTCAGCCGAGGGTCTTTGCCGGATTTCGGACTCGGCCCGAATGGGTCAACATCAACCTTCATCGTTCGGAACTTATAAAAGACAAACGGCTCACAATTCTTGCCTGCCCTTCGTTGTTTGAAAACGGCCGACCCCTTGCTGCTAAGTCTTACGGCTATCACTATCGCAACGAAAATCGGAGACAGAATAATCATTGCCGATAGAGAAATGAAAATATCAAGTACACGTTTGCAAATATTGTAAAAGCTCATACAACCTCACTAAAGTATTAAAGGATGCCGGATTATGAGCGGGTTTAAAAGCAACAAATCAGTTTACTCGGATGCAGCCTTAGCGTCAACACCGGGCCGATTGGTCTGGACAAGCTCAGCTACATCCGGTAAATTATGCAAAACCTGCAAACAGCCCTCGGCTGGGTTCGGCGGCGCCGGGGGGTCCCTTAGGAATCCTTCAGATAGAGGACAAAAGAATATGTTGGATAATCTCATAGGCCCTGAAAGACCCATAGGTTGGGTATTACAATTCTGGCCTGTGCTGGTGTTTTCATTCATCTCGGCTTTGCTCGCCACCTCGCTGTGTAAGAAGATCGCACTGAAGTTTGGAATCGTTGACAGACCTGACAATCTGGTAAAAACCCACAAAGGAACCGTCGCCTATCTTGGCGGCGTTGGTATGCTCGCCGGGCTGACCGTCGGCATACTTACGGGCATTTACTGCCTCCGCGACCAGGAACATTTCCCCCTGGCATTCCGCTGGCTCATAGCAGTGTTGGCCGGCGGAGCGATAGCATGCTTCATCGGCCTCGTGGACGACATATTCGACATAAAACCCCGACAAAAAATATTAGGACAAATCGTGACCGCCGTCGTCTTGGTTCTGGTCGGGATTAAACCGGCGCTGTACTATTCCCTGGCTTATTTCGGCCTGAAAATTCCGGAAAATGTGGAAATAATTCTGGGAATCCCAATCGTAGTTATCTTTGTGCTCGGCGCAACGAACTCACTAAACCTCCTGGACGGGTTGGATGGTCTTTGCGCAGGTGTTACCGTGATAATCACAGGGGCTATGTTATTGTTAGCGATTCATCTGGGAACCTGGGGCTTCAGTGAAATCGGCGGCGACCCGGTGCGGGTAATAATATGCCTGGCACTGCTCGGCGGAGTATGTGGCTTTTTACCTTTTAACCGCCATCCAGCCAAAATATTCATGGGCGATGCCGGGAGTATGCTGCTCGGATTTGTAGTAGCAGCTCTTATGATTTTATTCGCCGAAAAGATTCCCAGATGGTGGATGGCTTCGGTCGTTGTTTTGGGCCTGCCTATCCTCGATACTGCTGTCGCCCTTGCCAGAAGGTTCATTAATAAACGCCCATTGTTCGTTTCCGACCGCGGACATATATATGACCAGATGATTGACAGAGGAATACCGTTGAAACGAACTGTCGCTATCTGCTACGGCTTAGCCGGCATGTATGCACTGATTGGCCTTGCCATGAGCCAGATAAGAACCAGATATGCCCTGATTGTGTACATAGTTGTATTCGTTGTCTCAGGAATCGTAGTCTGGAAGAAGGGCTATTTGAAGATGGAAGGCCTTCGCGGAGCAATTCACAAAGAACTGTAGGGGCGGTTCGTGAACCGCCCCTACTTTTCTCCTGCGCCGGTCAGACTAAATCTGTTTGCGCAACATAACTATTACTGAGCACACCGTGATTTACAATCTGTCCGACAAGCTCAAATCCAAACTTGAGATACAGCTTATTTCCCGGCTTATTGTCTGCTCCGACGAGAACCTTGACTTTATCTACACCCGTTTTCCGGCAATGCCGGAAGCCCTTTTCAATTAACTGGCCGGCCAGTCCCTTTCCTCGCTCTTCTGGAGCAACAGCGATTGAAAGCAGTTCGGCCGGAGGCAGATTCATTTTCTTTGTTCTGGCAGGGTAAAACAGAGTCTCAAACATTTTTTTTACTCGCCTGCGGGAGCGCACATTACCTGCCAATAGTAATGCAAATATCAGCCCTTTTCTCCAAACGGCTGATTTGTAAAGTTTATTGAGATTTGTGGTAAACGCTGCAAATCCGAGCACTCTGGCGTTTCTCACTGCGACAACGCCGAAACTTGATTTGCTTTGAACGATGGCTTCATATAGAGAAGTTACAAAATCAATGCCCAGCGAGCTGATAAAGCCGGTGCTTATACATTGAATATGTAACGCGGCGACCTGCCCGGCATGAGCAACCTGGAGGTCTTTAAACTCCACTTGGCTTTGCGTTTTATTCATATCTTGCCACCGAAGAAGTCAGCTCCAAAGCCTGTCTCGCCAATTCATCTCTGTTAAATTTCTTAACGGCGAGCTGCCGGCCGTTTGCTCCCATCTTCTGCCTCTGCCGTCTGTGTGATTTAAGATACAGCACCTTTTCGACAAACTGGTCAAGGTTGCACAATTCACAGCCAAAGCCGGCTTTATTGTCTTCCAGAATTTTTCTTTGCCAGCCGGAATAATTCAAAAGCACCGGTTTGCCTGCACTGAGGCCGTCAAAAAACTTGTTGGCGCAGTTGTGCTCAACAATTGGGTACTCGGCGATTATAACCAGGGCTACATCTGCTGCTGCAAGAATCTCCGGAAGCTGCTGCTTGGGCACAGAAGGCAAAATCTCCACATTTGTCAAGCCAAGTTTTTGAGCTTTGCTTTCCAGGAACGGCTTTTGATTTCCGTCACCTATCAACACAAACACAATATCGCTGTGGCCTTTGAGCCTTTCGGCGGCGTCTATGACAAAATCCAAGCCGTTGACCCTGCCCATTGCGCCTGTGTGGAGAAGAACAAGTTTATCCTGCCAATCTCTTTTCTGGCGGGCAGCCGAACCATCGATGTCCGGCCTGAATACGTCAATGTCGCAACTGTTGGGTATTACCGTTATCGGTTTTTCTTCAGTTAACACTTTCTTTACACCATCAGCCTGGCCCGGCGACAGAGCTACTATGGAAGAACAATTCCTGTAGATGGTTTTCTCGAGCCACAAAAGTATCCTGATAAGAAACCTGTTGGTTATGATACTTAGCTCGATTGGTATTTCAGGCCACTGGTCACGCACCTCAAAAACAAAAGGTACACGTTTGACCCATTTTATGACCATAGCAGGGATCCCAACCGTCAATGGCGTGCTGGATGCGTATACAACGTCTATCTTTTTAGTCCTCAGGCTGGCATAAACGCTGAAAAGGCAAAAGGACAGAAATGACGTTACTCTCCGCAGGTATGATTGCTTATTGCTGTATTTGGTCCCGACAACGACCACATTTATCCCCTCTACATTCTGTTTCCGATAGAGCGCCCCGGCCACTTCCAAACCGCCGATATCATAATAGCCGGTTATCAATGTAACCTTGTGCCCGGCTTTTACCCACCGGCGGGCAAATTCATACGAACGAGTGCCGGTACTGCCCGCCGGCGTGGCAAAATGTTGATGAATATAAAGAATGTGCATCCTCGATTCTCGATTCTCGCCCGCCGAAGGCGGGTTTGATCGAGACCCAGCGGTGCTGGGCGATTCTCGTCGAGTATCGAGCATCCAGCATCGAACATCAAGCATTAGCTCTCTCAACTTTGCGGCGTTTTCCAAAATGCAAAAATCCTTGATAACACGAACACGGGCGGCTTTTCCGAACCGTTCAATCCTATCTGCATCCTCAAGAAGCTCTTGTAAAACTTCTGCCAGCGCGTCGGCGTCTTTCTCCGGAGCCAGGCGACCTGTTAGGCCATCTTCAACCAGCTCCGGAATCCCCGATATAGCCGTTGAGACTACCGGCACCTCGCACGCCATCGCCTCCATCATGGCAACGGGAATGCCGTCCATATCCCCATCAGGCGTTTTAACACACGGCATAAGAAATACACAAGCCTGACTATAGAGTTCCACCAGTTGGTCATTCGGCCTGGCGCCAAGTAGCTTAACGTTATCGGCCAAATGCAGCCTTCCAATCAATTTCTCAAGATGTTGGCGCTGCGGCCCATCCCCTACAATTTCGAACTGGAATCTTACATTATTATCTCGCAGTTTCGCACAAGCCCTTATCGCAACGTCAAGACCCTTTTTGGGACTGAGTCTGCACACACAAATCATTCTGCCGGGCTCAGGTCTATGTGAAATAGACCCGAATTTTTCGGCGTCTATTCCACAATGCACAACACGACACAAATCGGCAACGGACCCGCCACAAGTGCTGCGAAGATATTCAACATTGAATTGAGAAACAGCGGCTATGAATTTACATTTGGCTAATCGAGGCCGTAAACTACCCGGACTTCTGGTAAATATATCGAAAGCGTGAACGGTACAGGACACGGGCAAACCGGTCAACATCCCTATCATCAAGCCAAGGCTAAGAGACCGGCTGGCAAAATGCACATGGATGTGTTCCGCCCCGAAGCGCCTGCAATGACCCGCAAAGTAGCAGCAAGTCGCCAACTCATAAACTGCTTTTGCAAATTCAACCGGGCTGTGGACCAGCAAGCTTACCAGCCAAAGGCAGACCCTCGAGAAACGAAGCGGGTGGGTAATGATTTCTCGCAAGGTCGCCCCTATCTGCACAAGAATGTTGGGACGGTAAACAGCCTGACTATTCCATTTGACCATAACCTCGGACAAATTCTCAAACGAATGAGGTTTACAGCTCACCAACGGCAAGACTTTCCACCCGGCCTGTTCATGTGCTTCGAGCTCATTGATGACAAAAGTCATACTAACTTTCAAACTCGAAACAACGTATGCTATCTTCATCATTATTTTACAATAGTAATTCTTGCCGGTTCTTTTAGCTTCTGAAATGCCTTTACAGCAAACGCACGAGTCCTGTTGATAAATCCATCCTCAAAGCTCGTCCACCGCTGATGATATTTTTCGAAGACGCGGTTTTCGCTGATTAGACTTAAGGCTTTAAGCTGACTTATGTGTAAGCTGTGGTAAAAACGGCTGCTTATATGCTTTTGAGAATCATAGTACGACCAGTAGCCACTGTCATAGCCGGCAAGATGCTGCGCAAGAGTATCAATGGACCGCTCAAACAGCTCCCCGGCTCCGGCCTGGTCAATAGCCAGATTATAGTCATAAAGGCCGAACAGAGCGAATATCCAGCCATTAAGAACGGTATTTCTCGGCTGTGATGGCGCCTCTTCGAGAAAGACCGCATCGCCTTCGAAGTAAGTTACGCCGCCTTCTTCTGCACCGATGAGAAATAAGTCAAACGCCTTTTCGGCTGCCTGTTGAAATCTTGGATCGTTCGTTAGTTTCAATGCCCGCGACAAAACCGAGAGTGCCTGGCCCTGCGTCATCGCAGAATATTTCGAATGCTGCGGTCTCTGAAAGGGCTGCCACGTATCCCAGCCACCACTTTCGTCCTGATGTTCCAAAAGCCAGTTGCACAATATCAAAAACTGCTGCTTATCTTTGTCATCTTTTTCTGCAAGCCACCGGTCCCAATGACCAAGGGCTTTTTGCGTTATCAAAATTGGAAATTGAAACTTCCGGCCGTTGGACAGTGTATTAACAGGGACGCCGTCGGCGTCAATTTCTCCTGTCCATAGGATTTTGCCGGTTAAATCATTGAAATAACCGGCAAGCTTATTCGGCTCAAAAACCCTTCCCAAGTTCTGTGGTTTACGATGATAACTTTTGCCTGCAAGCATTTTCAGCCAATACCACATCTGCCTCGACCGAAAGAGCAGATTTCCAACAATCTTCGGACTCACAGGCACTCCTTACAATCTAATTCCATAAGACTACAGACTCCAGACTACAGACCACTTGAGTCTTGTGTCTTGGGTCTTGTGTTTTGCGTCATTGCGAGCGAGGCCCCCATTCTTGCTTTCAAAAGAAAGCACGGGGGCCGAGCGAGGCAATCTCCGGCGTCAACTCGGACTCTTGCTGTTGATAGCCAGCTCGTAGCTGCGCATAGTCAGCTCGGCAGCGTGCTTCCAGCTATACTTGTTTTCCAGCTCAGAGCTGTAGTGCGATTGAAATTTATCGAGACTGCTTAGAACATTTATAATAGCCTCAGCCAGGGATTCCGGGGCACCGGGCTCGACGACCAGGCCAACCTCATCTGAGGAAACAAGCTCGGCCATTGCTCCAAGATTGCTGACGACCACAGGTTTTTTGTGTGCGTAGGCGCGAAGTAATACTCCGCTCTGCGCTTCAAATTTCAAATAGGGTAATACAACAAGGTCAGATGCCGCGAAGAAATAATCTACCTCTTCTTCGGCAATAAAATGGACAAAGGCCCGCACATGCTGCGACAAATCATATCTTTTGATTAGATTGGAGTATGGCTCGAAACTCACCCCGCGGGGGACAGCCCCAGCGACAACCAGCAAGATTTTCGGATTCCGCAATCGAACAATCTCTATCGCCTTAAGAAGAATATCCAAACCCTTGTTGTCACGAATACTGCCGAAGAAAAGCACTATCCGGCTGTCCAACGGCAGATTCAATTTCTTCCGCGCATCTGTTAGTTTTGGAGGATTATTCAAGGGTATTATTCCATGGGGTATTATATCTATACGGTCACTACAAACTCCCCAGTTATCGACCAATTGTCTTTTGCCGTCCTGAAAGTGCACTATCAGCCGATGGGGAATGTGAAAGTAACGTTGTAAAAATGAACGCCTGGTATTAAAACGGTCGCAATGAGGCTGAACATCATGGACGGTGAGCACCACAGGCAGATGACGAGCCAAAGACCTCAGAGAAAACTGGTCTATCAGCGGCACCCCAATCTGCATATGAACGACATTGCAGCAGGCCCGAATAGCAAACCGGTTGCGCCGCAAACTGTTACTTAGACCCCGCCAAACCCGGTCGGCCGCCCAATGCAATTGTGACCACTGCTTTTTCTTATCTGTAAACTCAAACAGGCGTCTTTCAAGCTTGTACGGCCTGGGCAAGTCGGGCCATAATGAGTTAGTAAGTACAGTTACATCTGCACCACTCTCAGACAGAGAGCGGCACAAAGCATCGGCGTACGCGTACATACCGCCTCTGCCCGTATGCTCGACCATCAATACGTGCATCTTATACTTTCAAGACTGAATCCGGCTAAGCGTAAGCAAGGTCCTGCTCCACGGCTTCTGGAAGAATTTGCGGCTCTTGATAGAAACTTAGATAGATGTCCTGCCAATTAGCCAGTATAGCAGCGAAGCATATCAATAGCGACGCACCACGGGGATTCGAAAATATAGGATGGAAAACTCCGTCCGCCGCCAAAGCTATCATCAGCAAAAAGCACGTTGCTCCGTAATACCGCATATGTGGGATATCGCTCTTAGATAAAGCGAAGCTCCGCACAAGCGACGCCAGCAATAAAACCAGCACGGTAACTAATCCAATCAAACCACACCTGTCCGACCAGCTCAGGTACTCTGAGTGGTAAAAACCCCTTTCGCTGACTTGGCCCGTGGGTACCGGGTGCATCGCTCCGATGCCCCTGCCGGTCAATATAAAATAAGGCTCTTTTTTGTAACTTGAAATGAGTGTTTTAAATTCTATGGCCCTCCAGGTGCCTTCCTGAAAAAGCCTGGGCCTTTCAACTCTGCCTACTCCTCTTGCCGGGTCGCTTCGGAACCTTGCCAGCACATCGAATCCTATTGCAGTAGCAACACCAACCACGATTAAACCTGCAAGACAGTACACAATCAAGGTCTTGGCTCTGCCCCTGACAAATACCACCGAGGCTATTGCAAGCACACCCATTGCACCATACATCGATCTTGTTTCGCTCAAAACTATACCGCTAATACCGACCAGCAGCGCCGCCACAGACGTCAAACTCCAGCCCACCCCGCCCACCAACCTGCCTATGGCAATACTTATCAGCACAAGGTAGAGCAGGGGAACAAGAGAATAAGTGCCTCTTTCCCCAAGCAACTGCGTAGCAAATTCGATCTCGGCGCTGGGTGGTGTGAATAAGCCAAACCTGATAAGAACATGCCAAAAGAACATCACCAGGAGCAAAACCACCGAGAATTTCAAAAAACCATTCACACGAGAGTAGTTCGTGAAGTATCTGAGCCCAAATATCATAGCCGCTACGAAATGCGCCGCTCTCGAATACGTAAAAGCGGTGTGAGTATACATCAGCAGACCCTGCACTAATGAAAAAGCGGTCATTAATGTTATGACTATGAAGCATTTCCCAATGACGCCGGAACCATACTGTCGCTCTCGAGGCACAAATAGCGCCGCCGCCAATGTCAACCAGGCCAAAATGTCCGCCGGTGACCACGTCCGCGGCATGCCCAGGTTGCCGGCCTCGTATATGTATCCGGTGAATATCGTGCTGAACGTAACGAACGTCAAGAACGCGTAAAACACCCACTTCGGCTTCAAGACCACCAGCGGCACGCAAATCACTATTGCAATCACACACAAAACTGCAATGAACGTTGCCATAGGCTTACCCTTAAAATAAGGTTTCTCAAAATAAGTCTACACGCCTCATGCTCTGTAAGAGATGAAATGCAGAGTGTCATTGCGAGGAGCCCTTCGACTACGCTCAGGGTAAACTCTGCGACGAAGCAATCTCAATCATCCGCAAAGTAGAGATTGCCACGGCCCGCCTTCGGCGGACCTCGCAATGACAACGCAGCAAATTACATGTTACAGAACACTCGTCTTTCAAACCAAAAACCTGGTCTACAGCTAAATATCGGAAATCAAAGGGTGGGATTACAGCTTAAAAATCAAGAATTTTAGCTATTTTCCTTTAGTTTTTGATTTTTTGCCTTGGGTTCAGTGTTTTTCGCCTTACCTTGCTTTGCGCGAACCTCTTCAATCATCCTTGCAAAATCCCTCTTGACCTGCGTACAGATTTTGGAGCCCACCTGTTGCTGCCTGTGGCTGATGGCATCCAGATTTTTGTTAATCTCATCGAACATCTCTATTAGTTTCTCGGCGCTAATCTGCGCATCGTCAACGCAATACTTTTCGAGTCCGAACTGGGCCATAAAATCTTCGGTTTTTTTATGATATGCAACCGCAAGCAGCGGCGTCGCAGCTACCAATGAAAAAATTTGTGAGTGGGTCTTGTGCCCAACAAACATCCTGCACCGGGCAACTGCATCCAGGTGCTCTGAGGTCCCGGGAAAGCCTTCCATAATTTCGCAGTTCTCTTTTTTATCAACACTGTTTATCACAGCCTCAATACAGGCCCGATCCGTGCCTCCCAGTTCCATCGGGAAAAAACGCACCTTGTATCCGGCCTCTATCGCGTGGTCAATCAACGGTGCAAAGCAGCGTGTGTAATTCTCATGCTCTTTTAGCCGGTTGGCACGCACATATACGTAAACAGCAACTCCCATCACGGCCGAACATCCACTCGGCCTGGCCCGGGATTCCACAATATCACACAGGCCAAATACGGACTCAAATGTTCGCGACACACACTCCAAAGAAACCCCCATCTCGCGTATCTGGTCTGTCGAAGCCTCGTCACGGATAAATATTTGCTCAGCACCGGAAAGTATTTTTTGCACCATCAATTTGCTTTTCGCCGACCCGAAGTCGAACGGACCAATCGATTGCGACCAGAGCACCAGCGGCTTGCCGTAAAGCAAAGCCACCGCCATATCGAATATTTGTGGAGTAACCGCATCGGGCACAAACATAGTCGTTATGTGATGCCCCCCCGTACTGAGGACAAGGTCAGCCTGCTCAACAGCTTCCAGGTATTGTCTATTGACGACGAATCTCAGATACCACGGACGTTTCCCGGCAATCAGCGCATTACGCACCAATGGAAAGCCAATTCGTCGCGGCAGTATCAGCTTCTGCACCCGATGAATTACTTTGCCCAAAAGCCCGACACCCTTGGCGCGAGAAGTATCCCACCCCCACGGAACAACTCGTACAGCCACCTCGGGAAGATCCGGCCTGTCCTCCCAGTATTGCGGATTGCTTGCAGATACCGTGATTTGGTCAACGCCGTTGCGTACCAGCTCCCTCAGCACGAAAAACAGGACGGCCCTGTCGCCTTTGTTAGTGGAACACTGATTGATTACAAGAACCTTCATATTCAGCATATATCTCTTATTTTGTCTTCCGTATCCAAAAACTTTTTCTTCCCTTTGCTTCGTCTCTTTCATATGAGCTGAAAGCCGTTTGCAATTTACCAGGATGCTTTAAGTGCATATAGTTCCCAGCCCACAATACTTCGAAATGGTCATTGAAAATTAGGAATGCTTGAAGCAAATATTGTTCGGTCCAGAATCTACAATATTTCAAAACCCACTCTTTGGAATATTCTGCCGGCAAAAATATATCGTGAACGTGAACAATTACCCCCTTATTAAGTCTGGGCAGTATCTCCAAATATTCATATTGGACATCACTGCCAATTTTTAAGACATGGCTGGAATCAATAAAAAGTATATCATTTTCTGTTAGTTTCTCAAACTCCGCAAGGGGAACATCCTGGACCTTTTCCGGCACTAATTTGGAAAGGCCGGGGAAGCCAGCCTTGAGAATTTCATTTGGATAGGGCTCAATTGCTACCAGTTCACACTCATAATCGTTATCTTCGGCTTTATTCTTTAGGATTGCTTGAGCAGACAAACAGGTAGAATAACCTGACCCGATTTCAAGTATTCTTCTTGGTTTGAAATAGCGAATCATACAATACAGGATTTCGCCATCAACAGACTCAAATTGGCCGTTCTTTATATAGTACTGATACGGTATTGATGTTTTATGCCTGGGAAATCCGTCGTATTCCTTTTTGAATTTAGAAGAGAATTCTCTAAGCAGATTGATTTGACGCTGCTCGTTAATATCAATGCCGACAAGTTCCGATTGTTTTAGCCATATATCATCGCTCAATGTTCTTGTATCCGGTATAGGCTCATAGAAATGCGCCGGTGTTACATGATATCCCTTATTTTCCCAGATATGAAAGAACCTCTTATCCTTAATTATCTTATCTGGTAGAAGTAAAGAAGCGATATGAGCAATTCGTTTTGCAATGGTAAACTTTAAGTTCATTTCTGGTCTCTTCAATATTCAGCAAATCAGGCTTTAGCGTTCCCTATGGGCGCCAAACCTCCTTCTTACCGCAACAACCAAATCAGCCGCCTCTTTCCGCAGCGAGATAGCCGTGAAACTTACCGCTACGACCGCTGCCGAGACCATAAGCATCACCAGCCAATGAATGCTTTCTTTCGGCAGAATGCTGCCTAACGCCCATAGTGCCGCGATTGCAACCATACTTGCTATCAACGGCTGATACAAGCTGTCCTTCAGGTACTCGTGAGGACGTATGCCTAATTTGCGCAGACCGTAAAAGGGCAGCCAAAGCCCGATATGCGCCCACAAGACGGCCACCAGCGCTATCGCCGGTGCCATCGGAATCGGGATGGCAACGAAGCCCTGCAAAAGAATCAGCACAAGTACAATCGCGCTTACTGCGGCCAGAATCGCCGCAATGGTCAGCCCTCGAAGGTGTCCCATACCCACCAAGGATGGAAGCCATATTCCGAAAAACCCGCGGGCAATAACAGATATTATCAGCACGCGCATCACCGCAACTGTCCCTGGCCGAACGATACCCTTCAACCAAAAAACCAGAATTTCTTCCGTGAAGACAAACAGCAAAATCAATGAAGCACAGGTCACAACAGTACTTATGTGAGCTCCTTTTTTTACAACCGCCTTTATTTTTTCGATTTGTCCATTCGCGTGGAGACTCGTTACAGCCGGCAGGAAAACATTCTGTGCCCCCGCCAGAAATCCACGGACAAAGCCCGGAATCCGCGAGGCGACATCGTACACCGCCATATCCTCGGCGGTACCGGCTTTACCGACTAATAACGCTATTGTACTATACATAAAAATTGTGCTGCCTGAACGTGCAGTGGCATGACCGGTATACCGCAGCAGCTCTCGCATCGTCTCTGTTTTGAACTTTAGTATATCAATCCTGAGAGTAGCAATTGTCTTTCGCGCAACAAAAAACATCAACAGCGCAGATACCGCCGCTGCAATTGCAAACGCCAACTGTACTGCAATCATACTTTTCCAAAATGCAAGTAACCCCACGGTTAGGACCGCTCTAAGCAGATTAGCTGCAATCACAACAGCATTAGATCGCGTGTGGTACTGATAGCCCCTCAACGCCCCGCTAAAAGCCCCCTCCAACATCTTAAAGGCCAACGTAACACCAACCAGTATACACGTAATTTGAGCATCGCCCGCTAACTCATCGGTAATAGCCGTAAATATATCGGCAATGACAAACGACAGCAGTACCGCCGCCGCCACGGTCAAAACCGCCAGTGCCAAGAGGATTGCAAATGAGGCCGATACAAACCGATTTAGCTGGTTTTCATCATCGCGATAAAAGGCCACAAAACGGTTTATCGACAGCGAAAATGCCCTCTCCAGGATCATAGGATAGCGCAGTCCCGTCGAAAGCAGGGCCCACACACCAAAGCCCGCCACACCGATATCACGCCATATAATCGGGATCAGTACCAGCCCGACTGCCGCGGCCACGACCATGCCGGCCCCGTTCGACCCCGCATTCACTATTATCCGCTTTCGTAGTGACATCTAATATCCTAAGCTGCCCGCTCGATTCTGGATGCTCGATGCTCGTCAAGTATCGAGTATCGAGTAAAGGCTATTCAACAGCCGCCAACCAGTGCTCGGCAAATACAATAAGGTCCAGCATGCCGACCGACTTATCAGCAGGAACGTTAATATCGCAGTCAGGATTCCAGCCGGTCTTTCCAGACTCAGTCAACCAGGCCGATGCGAATATAGCAAAGTCTTCCAGGTCCACATCGCCGTCTGCGTCGAAGTCGCCGGGGTGCACAGCAACGTAGAACGCGTACGCCGAGCCGGAGTCGAGGCCGTTGTCGTCGTCCCAATCGGCCCCGATCAAGGCTGTCCCGCCGGAGATCCCCACCGACCAGCCAAAGTGGTCACCATACGCGGTGTCGGAACCGGTGAGTTTGGCTCCTCGTATCCAGCTCAATCCGTCGAAGTCGAACACGTATGCAAACCCAGGTCCACTGGTAGACTCCCAGTGCCCATCAGGCCCCCCGACGACGACGGTATCGCCGGAGATATCCACTGTCCAGCCAAATTGATTGCCACACTCGCTGTCGGGAACCTGCAGTTTAGCTTCCTCAACCCAGTTTGAGCCGTTGAAACGAAAGACGTAAGCCGAGCCGGAATTACAATAGATATTTCCCGGGTCCGCATTATCGTCCCCGCAGGCCCCGACTACAATGGTGTCGCCGGAGATAGCCGCGGAGCAGCCTAAGTGGTCAGCGTATGTGGTATCGAAGGCCAGCAGTTTTTGCTCCTCGACCCACTTCGAGCCGTCGAAGCGAAACACATACGCGGCGCCGGAGTTACTCGGGCTGTCGTGCAGATACGCCCCGACCACGGCGGTGTTGCCGGAGATGGCCACGGAGCTGCCGAAGTGGTCCTCAGCCGCACCGTCGGAGGCCAGCAGTTTTTGCTCCTCGACCCAGTTCGAGCCGTCGAAGCGGAAGATATACGCTGAGCCGGAGTTTGGGTCGTTGTCGTCGTTGCGGATCGCACCGATAACGGCGATATCTCCGGAGATGGCCACGGAGAAGCCGAACTCATCCCAATAGGCGTAGTCGCAGGCCTGCAGCTTCTGTTCCTCGACCCACTTTGAGCCGTCGAAGCGGAAGATATACGCCGAGCCGGTGAAGGTGCCGGCATCGGCGTCCCGAATTGCGCCGACCACCACAGCCTCGCCGGAGATGTCCACCGACCAGCCGAACAGGTCCCATGGCGCGCGGTCGGAGGCCTGCAATTTGGCTTCCTGAACCCAACTCAAGCCGTCGTAACGATACACGTATGCCGAGCCGGCGTGGTTGTCGTTAAACCAGGCGCCGATCACGGCGGTGTCGCCGGAGAGCGCAACGGAGTAGCCAAATCCGTCGCCTTCCAATCCATCGGATGCAAGAATCTTGGCGAACTCAAATTGAGCCAGGGCCGGGGGCAGCCCGGCAATGACGTTCAGCACACCGACGGCGGCCAGGACAACGAGCATCGAGGTCTGGATTCGATTATTAAACATCAGGCGGCATCTCTTTCTGCTGCGGTAAGCACCCTCCTGAGCAGCTGGCTGTTTAGATTTGTTCTCCGGCACATTACCGTCGGTTCTACCGTCAGTTCTGCCGACTTGTTAATTTCAGCAGCGCATCTGACAGGACTTTTCTGGCATCATATACAACGCTGCTGTCGCGCTGGTTGTTCAAGACCCGATTGACCTGGCGTTCGAGAGTCTCCTGCGCCGTCCTTGCCATTTTCGGGTCTTTTGTTTTTGCTTTGTTAATTGCCTGCCGCAATTCATAGAGATACTGATAATCTTCGACTCCCTCACGCCATGCCTCCCAGCGCCGGGAAGAAACAATATTTTCGGCAAGCTTGCCCACAGGACTCGTCTGTGCCCCATAGACAACGCCGTAATAACCACGCGGCTTCAGAGTATCATCCCAGGGAACAGCAACGTTTTTGTAATTAAGCCCATCGTGATAAACCCAAAATCCCGCCCCGGTTTGGCCTCGTTTGAAGGCACGCCACGGCATAAGGCGGTAATACGAATACGGGTCTTTGGCTTTCGCAGGCCCCAAACACTCGTATGTCCAGACTTTCCTTCCGAAGCCCTTTATAATCTGGAGCCATTTCGGGTATCGTTCACAGTGACTTTCCTGAAGGCACCATATATCAATAAGCTCCCGAAATCGCATAAACTGTTTCGGACCTTTGCCAAAAGAGTTGGCATACAATCTGATTTTCGGGTCTATGCTTTTCACAAGCCTGGCCAGCTCATAATATTCATCACACAAACTCTCGTCAAAAGGGTGCAGCGCCCATTTATCATAGCCAACACCAACATCTTTTAGATGCGCTGCCAGCTTTTTCAACCATGATGAAAAAGCGGCCTTCCAGCCCGGCGTCATCCACTTCCCGAATCGGCCGTAGTCCTTTTTATCACTTCTAAAGTTGAGAAAAAGCAGGTATGTCCTGGCATAATTATGAGTCTGAATAACTGTGTCCATCTTCGTAAAATCCGGCTTCCTGAAAACGCCGGGCCGGTCGGACGCCGACCTCGGAAAAGGTATGTCGCCGACATTTATAAGGCAAACGTTAATACGATGGCTGTAAAAGTCTTTCGCGGTCTCGGACATAGAAGCAACCCTGTAACAGCCCCAGTTGCACGTACTAAGGGCGAAATTCTCAGGAAACTCCTTTTTCTGAACCTCGATGGCAACCGCAATGCTTTCTATCAGCAGCGCTTTCGGTTTTGCGGTCTTTGCTGAAATGCCAATTGCGCCCTTATACTTGCCGGCAGTCAGCGTCGGGTTGAATATCGTTAACCATATTTGTGTTAGTTCGCCCGGCTGCAGAGTAAAGGGACGTTCCGCCTGCAAGACAAGGGCGTCGGCTATTGAACCGACCGTACTGCCTTTAACATATATCGCCCTTCTGACTGTAAACGTTTTGTTACTGTCTGCTTTCTTGCCGTCAGGGCCCATCAAGGGCGAAATAGAAACAGCCGTTGTAATCGCCTCATCAGAGCAGTTTACAATGTTAAATGCAGCCGACTCGTATTCGTTCTGCCACAACCGAATATCCAGTTGGTTCCCGCGAAGCGGGGCCCCTTTAAGGTGCTCGCGAAGGAGCATTTCTTTTTCAAACACAATCTCCATTGGGTTAGCCGGCAGGCACACAAACGGCTTTCCATACACCGCCTTATATATTCCGGCCCGAATTTTCCCCAACTGCCCTCTGATGCCAAGAAGCTCATTGGCCGGATATATCTTGTTTGTTGGCATATCTACTTTCTTAGCCAGGATTTTGAGCTCAGCCAGGATTTCCTCACTCAATTCACTGGGCAGTTTCGAGCGGTTCTCCTTAACACTTTTGACCGTGGCGGCAGTGTTTTCGCTCAACTGCACGTAATCGTCGACTCTCTTTAATAGCTCTTTGGAAGTCTTGAACACCTCAAGGTTATTGCGCAATTGCGTCTTCTTTGCAGCCGAAAGCGAATCACCGAATACCTCTACTTCGTCAAGAAATACGTAACGCTGTTTTGGTTTAATTACCAGCTTGACATATCGCCCGGCGGCATTTATGTTTCCGGCCTTGAGCATTCGCGGGACGCCGCGGTACCCAGAGCCTCGCACGTTTTGTAATTCCTTACTACTTATCAATCCGGCAAACTGAAACACTCGGCCATCGTTACTCAGCAGCACAGCGGCGAATTCGGGAAACTCCACGTCCGCCCGACCCCCTCCGACAGTATGAATCCGTACTTCATAGACAGCAGACCTTTGGCCAAGGTCCATCACAATCTCCACAGCCGGCTCGGCCTTCTCCCAGCCGACGGTGCTTTTCTTCGTCCATTGACTGCCGAATGTCCTGCCATCGGTCAGTTGAATTACATCAGAGCCATCAGTACACAGACGATAATTAGGCTTCGGCAAAAATGTACAAGCCTTACGCAGCGCAAGATTTTTCGCGGCACTTACCGGCTTACAACTATACACCAATAACAACAGTATAAAGAGTCGTTTGAACATTATTGAAAATACTTGGAACCCCACGTAAAACGTGGGGCTAAATATTTGAAATGAATAATGAATGCTGAACAGGGAATTTCGAATGTAAAAGTGAACTATTTTCTTTCATCATTCCTTGTTCGATATTCGATATTCATTTTTTTATGTTTTCGATACCAGTCTATTGTCGCTTTAAGCCCTTCATCGAAAGAGGTTTTTGCCTCAAAGCCGAAGTATTTCTTAGCTCTTGAGACATCCAGACGCCGCCTCGGCTGGCCGTCCGGCTTGGAGCTGTCCCAGCGAATTTCGCCGGTAAAGCCCGTAAGCTCGGTAATTTTTTCAACAAGCTCCTTAATCGTTATTTCGAATCCGGCGCCGATATTGACCGGCGCCGAGCCGTTGTAATGCTCTGTTGCCAGCAGGATACCCTCAGCGGCATCGGCAACGTAAATAAACTCGCGCGAAACATTACCTGTCCCCCAGCAGTCAATATGGTCCGCACCACTATCAATTGCATCAACGCATTTCTTTATCAACGCCGGTATCACATGACTGCTGGCAGGGTCGAAATTGTCACCAGGCCCGTAGAGATTTACCGGCAGCAGAAATATCGAATTAAAGCCGAATTCGGCCCGGTAAGATTGCGACTGAACCAGCAGCATTTTCTTGGCCAGCCCGTACGGCGCATTGGTTTCCTCCGGATATCCGTTCCAGAGGTCGTCTTCCTTAAACGGCACCGGCGTAAATTTCGGATATGCGCAAACCGTTCCAATCGCAACAAATTTTTCAATGTTCGCTACTCTGCCCTGCTCTATGAGCTGAACGCCCATCATTAAATTCTTGTAGAAAAACTCGCCCGGATGTTCGCGATTGGCGCCGATGCCGCCCACAATCGCAGCCAGGTGAATAACAATATCCGGCTTCATATCTTCATACATCCGAACAATGTCATCTATGTTGACCAGGTCATAGTCTTCAATCTTCGGCACGAGAATGTTCTTACAGCGGCGTTTTCGCAGCCCTTCGGTAACATAGCCGCCCAGGAAACCGGCGCCGCCGGTAATCACAACTCGCCTTTCCTCGAAAAAATCACTCATTATTTTGCTTCTTCATGCTCTTTGATAATCTTCTCCTGCTCAGCGATTTTCATATCGGCATCGGTCATCATTCTCACAAGCTCTCCAAATGTCACCTTGGGCTTCCACTTGAGAACCTTTCTTGCTTTGCTCGCGTCACCCTCCAGGTAGTCAACTTCGGTCGGCCTAAAATACCGCGGGTCGATTTCAACATACTTCTGCCAATCCAAATCAAGATAATCAAAAACCTCCTTCACAAATTCTCTGACCGAACGGCTTTCGCCTGTGGCCACAACGTAATCGTCGGGTTTGTCCTGCTGGAGCATAAGCCACATCGCTTCAACATAATCGCCCGCGAATCCCCAGTCTCGTTTTGCGTCCAGATTGCCCAAGTAGAGCTTGTCCTGCAGGCCCAATTTAATTCGCGTCGCAGCTCGTGTAATTTTCCTCGTAACGAACGTCTCGCCGCGCCTCGGCGACTCGTGATTAAATAAAATCCCGTTACATGCAAACAAGCCGTAAGCTTCCCGGTAGTTCACCGTCTGCCAAAAGCTGTACGCCTTCGCGCAACCATACGGACTTCGCGGATAAAACGGTGTCTTCTCTGTTTGCGGAGTTTCGACGGCCTTGCCGTACATCTCACTGCTGGAGGCTTGATAAAACTTTGCCGGCTTATTGCAGGAACGAATCGCCTCGAGCAGCCGAAGCGTCCCAAGCGCATCGGTATCGACCGTATAGATAGGCATATCAAAACTTACACGAACATGGCTCTGCGCGCCTAAGTTATAAACCTCATCCGGCTCAATCTCGTTAATAATTATTGACAGATTACTGCCGTCGGTCAAATCCCCGTAAACCAGTCTGAGTCGTGGATGCTCGTGCGGGTCTTTATACAAATGGTCAATCCTGCCTGTGTGAAACGACGAGCTTCGCCGCATAATACCCCAGACCTGGTAGCCTTTTTCCAACAGCAGCTCTACAAGATACGAGCCGTCCTGTCCTGTAACACCGGTAACCAATCCCTTTTTCATAATGTCTCACCCTTTTAACAGTATAGCAAAAAGTGCAAATAAGATTATGATTTTACGTCTTTCGTTTCAAGTTTCTCGCTATCAATTATCACCTGTAACGTTTCTGTCAGCCCTGTTTTTGGTTCCCAGCCGATCGTCTTTTTGATTCGCTCCAGACTCGGCACCCGCCGCATCATATCCTCAATGGGTCTGCCATAAGCATCCTCGTAGGACACAAAATCCTTCCTGCTCTTGCTGCCCGTCATTTCGATAATTTTATCAGCAAGGGCTTCGATGGTAATCTCTTCTGCCGAACCGATGTTATATACCTTCCCTGCCGCCTGCTCGCAACTCATCAAGCTGATGATCGCTTCAACAAGGTCGGCCACATAACAAAAGCATCGCCTTTGTTGGCCGGTACCATATATCAAGATCGGCTCGTTCCTTAACGCCCATTGAACGAAACGAGGCACGACCATCCCGTACTGACCTATCTGCCTCGGCCCGATTGTATTAAAGAACCTGGCAATTACCACACCCAATCCATACTGCTGATAAAAGGCCAGGCCCAAAAATTCATCTATCGCCTTACTGCAGGCGTACGACCACCGGGATAAACTCGTTCTGCCGAGCACAATATCGTCATCTTCACAAAAGGGAATCGCTTCGCTTTTGCCGTAGACTTCACTGCTTGAAGCAATCAGGATTTTTTTGCCGAACTTATTGGCCACGTCCAGCACCGTTTCAGTGCCGCCAATATTGGTTTCTATCGTGTGCACCGGCGCCTCAGCTATCAGCTTGACACCAACCGCCGCAGCCAGATGAAAGACCGCTTCGCTCTGCTCCACCAGGGGTTCCAACAGTTCGGCATCGCGGACGTCACCTTCAACAAACTCAAAGCCGGAATGCTTTTTGAAACCTTCAATATTTTTCAAACTGCCGGTGCTGAGATTATCGATAACGACCACCTTGTTACCATCTTTGAGCAGCCGCTCTGCCAGATGAGAACCGATAAAACCAGCCCCGCCTGTAATTAATACCCTCATATAAGCCCCATGAAAAAACTTTCTATCCGTAAGAGTAATAAGCAATACTCAATTTTACCGGACTCCGTCCCCGTCGGCTGCGCAAAAAAACAAAAACAGCCTCGCTGCCACACCTAACTTTTCTGCGGAAACTATTTTCTTACGGTCAGAATATGCGGATTGGACCGACAGTCTTCTTACACCATAAGTATCGGCAAATAAAGAACATAGCTTTAGTAAAGACGGGGTCCCTAAAGTAGCCGTTGGGCTTACAGGCCGGACCTCCAGCGGGTGCTCAATAGCCGATTTTACGTTAAAAAACTATACGTCCTCAAAGCCTGACAAGTTCGTAATCCCTCATATACCTGCCGGATTACGGCACCTTGCTTAGCTGATAACCATAGAATTGTCGATATGCCTTACTCTGGACACCGCCACAC
The DNA here is from genome assembly GCA_030619925.1 of Phycisphaerae bacterium. Classification (GTDB taxonomy): domain Bacteria; phylum Planctomycetota; class Phycisphaerae; order Sedimentisphaerales; family Anaerobacaceae; genus JAUXAL01. The sequence goes on from JAUXAL010000012.1 coordinate 27,597, forward strand.
AAAAACCCGCCAACAAAGCAAGCCAGAGACACAATAGTGGATAAAACAGCTTCTTTTTCTCTGAAGCCAGCATCCTGTTGGCCTTAAAGGGGAAGAAATTTACGCCATAAGCATCTCGCACGGATTGCTCACTATGATTGAATTTCAGCAGCATCGGCTCTTCATCTGTCACCTTCACGGAGCTAAAGTCGCGCTTGCCGGCTATGTGTCCGATAATATTCTCAAATCGCTTCCGCAAATGCGACTGCGACCAGTCCCAAACATAATCGCCGGCAATCACATGATGATTGGGATTTTGCACAAACTCAAGATTGAAATTGTATACAACTGATGCCAGCTGCAAGACGCAGCTTATCGATACCAGTGATATGACTAAAACCTTCGTCATGGTTTTCGCGGGTGTGCCGAACAAAACCACCATCGGCAGAATCAAGAACGGCAGCACCGGCACCTGATACCTGATTGACCAGGCATAATCGCCGGCCCAGGCCGAGAAAAAGCTGTGAAACACAAAATTGCTTACAATCGCCGCTGTAACGGCCAGGGCCACTACCTTGTGCCGCCGGTAAAAACCATAGACGCAGAGCGGAAAGAGCAAAAGAACCGGATTGTAGAGGAATATGCTCTTTCCCGGACTAAACAACATCGCAGCCAGAGTTGGCAAAGGTGAGCTTTCAAACAGTCCGTGGCCGCCCAGTGACGTGGCCGTAGATAGCCCGTAGCCGCTCTCAAAAACACTGCCAAACCGGACATAGTTATACCAACCCAGAAACACGAGGAAACTACCAATTCCGCAAACACCCGCTGCCAGCCATTTGCCCACCTGCCTGGCCCGTGACTTTTTTTCTGATGCAAATATTTCGCCGCCGACCGCCACCAGATATATGGGTAGAACTACAGACGCTGACGACGGCCGGAAGAGAAAACAAATCCCCAGCACCACGCAAAACAGCCACATGTAAACCACGCGTCGCTGCCGGTGGTACTTAACCATGAACAATATTGCCAGGACCAACAGCAGGGCTATCTGTGTCTGTTCCTGTGTATTCACCGAATAATGAAAGTGCATCGTGGCGAAACCCAGTACCGCCGCAGCAATAAGCGAAGCCTTTTCGCCGTAACCCAATGAAAGTATCAGGCGATAAAAAACCCAGACCGCCGCCGCCCCCACCGCCGGAAAAAGGATTACCGACGCCAGAAACTGCGCCAGCAAATCCGATACATTAGAACTGATCGGCGTAACCCTCTCCAGGATTAGGCCAAGCCCGGCAAAAGGCAGCAGAACCAGTGACTGCCCAAGGCCGGAAACTGCGTAGCGCTTCCCGTCCACACCGACGGCACAATTGCGCGTCTGGGCAGCGGCCTCCAGTGAAAAACTTCCGCTGCGAAGGATCTGCCGGGAAACCGACCAGCGCAGCTCCGTATCGCCCGGAAGATTGCCGGGACTTGCCAGACTATATAATAAAAATGATGCTGTAAACAGCAACGCCCCGCTTGTCAGTTTATGTTTGGTTATCTGTCCTCTCTCAATCACTATCCGCTATCACTTTAGCCGTAATATGAGCAATATGTCTTATCGGTTTCCCAGACGGTAACACAATGCAGTTCCGCCTCGCCGAATTTGCCCACGAGTTTACTCCATGCAAAGGCCGCGATATTCTCAACGGTGGGATTGGTCTTGCTGAACCGGCCAACATCGGCATTCAAATTCTTATGGTCAACCACTTTTATAAGCTCACCGTCTACTATTTTTTCAAAATCGCCGATACAAAAACCGTTTCCGCTCACGGGCATCTTTATCGTAACCTCAACGACATAGTTGTGTCCATGACCGGCGGGGTTTGCGCATTTTCCGAAGACTTCAAGATTGCGCTGCTCGGAAAAATCATCGTTCCAGAGCTTATGCGTCGCCGCAAATTCAAATTTCTCACTGAAATAAACCATGTCCAAATCCTTCGAACCTATGCCTACTTTCCTGAAAGGATTCAGCTTCAAACTCAATCTGCTCAACTGTGCCGTCCCAAACTTATCGGCCAATCGGCTCCAGCATGATTTTAGAAGCTCAGCGATTGCAAAGAATCCGATATGTTCGGCCCGGCGGAAATTTTGTCTTATTCGCTCGGCAAAAACCGGCACCGCGAATTCGCGAACGTTCCTGTCAATATCGGTTACATTAACAACAAAACCCGTAGCCGGCTCGACCTCACCGACCACTTCGACAGACAATTCGAAAAATAATGATAATCCTTCACCCGCCGGCTTGGATGCAAATGAATTAAAGCCCTCAGAGCCCTTCGGCAAAAAAGGATTAATCGAAAACCGCACCTGCCTGGCCAATATCATCATCGGCAACTTACCATTTTAGTGTAAGATGGACGACAGACGATGGACGATGGACGTTAAAAACTTCGTCCCTCGTGCCTCGTCCCTCATCCTTCGTGCCTCTTATGCATCAGGCTCAAGACTTCATTTCGGCTTTTCGGGTCTCTCTTAAATATCCCGCGAAGTGCCGACGTCACCATTACCGAGCCGGGCTTTTTTATACCCCGAATGGTCATACAACTATGTGAAGCTTCCAGCACCACTGTGACGCCCTGCGGCTTTAAGCTGTCCATTATAAAATCAGCTATCTGGTACGTGAGCCTCTCCTGGGTCTGCAGTCGGCGGGCAAAACAATCCACAATACGGGCCAGCTTGCTGACCCCAAGCACCGTCCCCGATGGCAAATACGCAACATGAGCCGACCCGATGAACGGCATCAAATGATGCTCACAGATACTGTAAAAAGGTATGTCACGCAGCAGAATAATCTCGTCATAGTTTTCAGTAAAGACGCTGCGAAGATGCCTCTTAGGGTCCTCGTGCATTCCGCCCAAAAGTTCAGCGTACATCCTTGCCACCCGCTCCGGCGTCCTCTTTAATCCCTCGCGCTCGGTGTCTTCGCCAACCGCTAAAAGTATTTCCTTGACCGCTTTTCTAATTTTTTCGGTATCTATCGCTTTGCATTTTTTAGCCATTTCTTTGACCTATGACTATCACTATTAATCGATCGGCCTCTAACTTGCGCCTTTAACTGCTCGCTTCGATTCAGGTTTTCTTCCCCGCTAAATTCATAAGATAAGTAGTAAGCAGCCGCACACCAAATCCGCTCGAGCCCGCTACTGCAAATTCCGTGCCCCTATCGAACATTTCCGTCCCGGCAATATCCAGATGTGCCCATTTCGCATCACCCACAAACTGCCTCAAAAAGGCTGCTGCCGTGCAGGCTCCGCCCCATTTGCTGCCGGTATTCTTCAGGTCGGCTATCTTGCTCTTCATCTCTTCGGCGTATTCATCGCCGCTCGGCATGGGCCAGACCTTTTCGCCGCTGTCTTTTGCCGCTCTCTGCAATTGTTTTATCAGTCTCTCATCGTTGCCCATCAGCCCAGCCATATATTTGCCGAGGGCGACCCTGCAGGAACCGGTCAATGTCGCTATGTCAATGATAATACCGCAGTTTTGCCTGACGGCATAGCTAAGAGCGTCGCACAGTATCATCCTGCCTTCAGCGTCGGTATTCTGCACCTCAACGGTTTTGCCGCTAAAGGTTGTGATAATGTCGCCGGGCCGATAGCTTGTCCCGCTCGGCAGATTCTCCGCCGACGGAATTATCCCGTAAACGTTGACCGGCAGTCCCAGCTCCGCCACCGCCTTCATCGTCGCTAACACCGTAATCCCGCCGGTTTTGTCTAATTTCATCTCATTCATTTTCTCTGCCGGTTTAATGCTTATCCCGCCGGAATCGAAAGTTATCGCTTTGCCCACCAGCGCCACCGTTGGCTGACGACTTGCGGCTCTGCTCGCCGGGTTGTATTTCAAAACGATAAATCTCGGCTTATTTTGCGAACCCGAGCCGACCGCGAGCACCCCGCCCATACCCTTTGCAGCCAACTCCTTTTCGTCAAAAACAGTACAGCCTAACCTCTTTAAACCACGAGCCAGCTCTTTTGCGGCAGCCGCTAACTTGGCTGGATTTATTACGTTGGCCGGGCGATTCGCCAATGTCCGCGCGTAACTTTGCGCCTTACCGATGGCAAGGCCGCTCGAAAGCCCCTTGCTCAACTTTCTCGTTTTCGCCGAATCAGAATCAATTATTTCAACTTTAAGGCAATCCAATCGCCCGTTTTCACTCTCAGTAACAAACTCATCATAGCGATAGCTCCCCAAATATGTCCCTTCCGCTGCCGCCCTTCCCATCGCAGACAAATCAAACCGCCCTCCGAATGCCCTGTGCAGCGCCAGACTGATAGTCTCTACTTTCATTTCCACCGACTTTTTTGCCGCGTTGGATGCCGCTTTGCGAACCGTATCAAGTGTTGCCTTTTTCTTTTTACCTAAGCCGACCAGCAGAACCCTCCTGGCACCAATTTTGTCGTTGCCGTAAACAATTGCATTCGTTCCCTCTTTTCCTTTGAAATCGCCTAATTTGAGCAATTGCCCAATTGCGCCATCAAGTTTGCTGTCCATTTCTCTATTCAGCTTGTCCGGCACCTTGGCGTCAGAAAACAGCCCCACCGCAAGCAAATCTGTTTTGCACTGGCTGAAATCAACCTTCCGCGTTTTCAGTTCGACATCAATAATATTTTTCATTTTTCCTTCACCTTTAATTTGACAATAACCGTTGCGGTCTTAATGTTGTCTTCTGTATTCTTTTCTCCTTCAACTCGACTAATCTCTGTTTTAAGGGTGTGTTTACCTACGGAGGTGTTGGTGGTGTCCCAGTTAAAAGTGATGTCGGTCTTATTCTCAAAAGGGGCATAGAACACATATGCTCTGCCTTCTTTATTGTTGTATCCCCAGGCCCCTGCAACCAGATCAGTATATCCATCATTATTGAAATCACCTCCCCCAATATCGTGGCCAAACCAACTGCCTTCTGTTTCCCCAGTGAAAATCACGTCTGGTTGGGTATCGATCGAGCTCTTTGTGCCGCCGTAGTAAACATATGTCCGACCTATACGGTTTTGGTGGAGCCAGTTATATGCCCCAACCGCAATGTCTCCGTAGCCATCTCTGTTGAAATCAGCACAGAACAATTTATCTCCTCCAAGGCTCGACTGTGCTCCATCCTCGCCCAAAATAATTACGTCAGCAACCGCATCCATTTTATCTCTCTCGTCACCCCAATAGACGAAAACAGCTCCTTGAGATAAGCGGGCTCCAATAACAACATCAGCGTGCCCATCGCTGTCAATGTCGTATATATCCAGAGAACTTCCAAACTCATGTCGTCTATAAATCGGAGGTGTGAAAGTCATATCACACACAGCATCCACCTGGTTCCTGTCGCCCCCATAGAACAGGTAAGCTCGCCCATTCCTCGTACCCTCAGGAGCCGTACGTGCTCCTATGAGGATGTCTCTATATCCATCGCCGTCTATGTCTTGCCCGATTGTGGCATTGCGGCCAAAAAAGTCATCGGCATGTTCTCCTTCGAAAACGACATCCGCTGAACTATCCATGGGATTGCCCCCGTAGTAGAGGTACACTCTGCCTCTCTTCTTGTCATAGCCGCATGCACCCACAAGCACATCGGCATAGCCATCCTTGTCCACGTCTCCGGCCGATAGACAATTGCAGCTGAAGTATCCTGCCTTTCCCTGCTCACCATCAAGAATCACATCAGCCTCTTTATCCATATCTAGCCCACCGAAGAAGATGTAGACTCGACCGTCATTGTCGTTATAGCCACGAGCTCCTACGATCACATCATCACAACCGTCCCCATTCACATCGCCCAGAGCGTCTCCGCCATCGCCCAAAAAGTCACCAGCTGTTTCTCCTGTAAAAATCTGATCAGGGATCCCATCCATATCTGCCCCACTAAAGTAAAGGTATGCCCGACCATGGGTTTCATTCCACAGACTAGCTCCAATAAGAAGGTCATCATAACCATCCTGATTGATGTCCCCATGAATATTGATGCCCCAGCCAAAATTGCCTTGCCCCGAAGACGTGGGGGACAGAATCAAATCAGCCGCGTTAGCAGATTTGTATTTTTGAGGCTCAAGAGTCATTTCTCGGCTTGCCAGTTCCACACCGCTGACTGTATCAAGCAGAGTAACACGAAATGCTTCTCTTTGAGCACCTTTGTTTGCAATGCTGACTGTTATAGGGACAATATCTCCTTGAACACAGCTTGAAGGTGCTGAGATATTAGTAACTGCTACATCGTGACTTGTCTGTGGACTACGTTTAGGGGCAGCGTAGGCGTCAGCCGTAATAACGAAGGGTGATAGAATAACAACCAACGTTATCAGAAATATCCGTTTCATTTTTTTCCTAACCTTTTTCTTTTTAGTTTTTGCCAACAAGGCACCAATATATTCCCCACACGTAAGTGTGGGGTCTCTTTGTTTTTTCGCCTCCACACATTTACATGTGTGGTATCTTTCTTTGTGCCTTCGTGTCTTCGTGGCTCATTTATTTTTTGCCCGATGCCGCAGATAGCTCTCGATAAATCCGTTTAGCTCTCCATCCAGCACCGCATCCACATTGCCCGTCTGATGGCTCGTCCGATGGTCCTTTACCATCTGATAAGGCTGCATTACGTAGCTTCGTATCTGGCTGCCCCAGGCGATTTCGCCTTTGCTGCCGTACAGTTTTGCAAGCTCATCATCCCGTTTTTGCTGCTCAAGCATAAACAATCTGCCCTTGAGTACCTTCATCGCCTCAGCCCTGTTTCTGTGCTGGCTCCTCTCGCTCTGGCACTGCACCACGATGCCGGTCGGCTCATGTGTAATCCGCACCGCCGAGCTGGTCTTGTTCACATGCTGTCCCCCGGCCCCGCTGGAGCGATAAAAATCAATCCGCAGGTCCTCTTCGTTTATTTCAACGTCAATGTCCTCATCAAAATCCGGAATGCAGTCCACCGCTGCAAAACTCGTATGACGTCTGCTCTGTGAATCGAACGGGCTTATCCGCACCAGCCGATGCACGCCGGTCTCGCACGACAGCTTGCCGAATGCAAAAGGCCCGCTGACCCGCAGCGTCACCGACCGCACGCCAACCTCCTCGCCCGGCGTAATATCAAGCTGGCGGAACTTGTATTTGTTTGCTTCAAAATACCGCGTATACATCCGCAGCAGCATATTCGCCCAGTCGCAGCTCTCCGTCCCCCCCGCGCCGGCGTGAATACTGAAGAAGCAATTTTTCATGTCTTCGGGCCTCGATAACAGCCCCTGCAGCTCAATCTGCTCGCACCTTTTGACAAGCGCACCCAGATCATCTTCCAACTGTTTCAACTCCTCTTCATCCGACTCAGCCGCCGCCAGTTCGAACAGCTCCTGAAGGTCTTTAACCTCGTGCAGCATTTCTTCTACCGGCTCAATTGCTGATTTAAGCGCGCTCAATTGAGAAACTACGGATTGAGCTGAATCGGGATTGTCCCAGAACCCCGCCTTGGACATCTGGATCTGAAGCTTTTGCAGTTGGGGTTTTTTGCTGGACAAGTCAAAGCCAGTCCCGGATTTTATCAACCCGGGCCGACAATTCTGATATCGCTGATTTTAATTCTGCTGTTTCCATTGACTTCGCTCTCATATAATTGTTGAGTCCCCACTTCGCGGGAACTCTGCAGTTGATTCTAAAAAATGCTTATACCAGATTGAAGTGAGACATGCAACCCTCAACATAACTTTCAATTGTAGGATTGACCGTAGCAGGTCTGATTAACTTACCAGCTATGGTATCGAAAAACCAAACGCTTATTCATCTGCCAATTTAATCGCCTATTTGTTTGGTCTATTTACAACTAACACTTTATCGTATTGTGCTGCTTCTTAATTTCTTTTCCTTTTTTTCTTCTAACCAGCCTCGCGCTACTCCCATATTCCTCTTTTTTACCCTTTATTTTTTTACTCCCTGCATTTTCCCTCTTATTGTTCCACGTGAAACACTTCCCTCTGGACACGACCGGTCTTCAAACGCCCTACCAGCTCAAATAGCTTTTCTTACTCAAACTGACCGGTTTTTGTTGTCATGCTGAGCCGAAAGGCGAAGCCTGCCTCGACGGTGCTCCGGCACGGCGGGCATCTGGCCTTAGCAGCAAATAACTCCACTTCATCGTGGGCCAGATTCTTCGCTACACCCTGGCTGGGCGCCGTGGCGACCGCTTCGTTACGCTCAGACCTTCAGCCGCAACTCAACCGTTGAGTTTTACGCGGCCCTGAGACTAATGGTCTGTAGCACGTTCAAGCCATCGGCAAGCTCGTCCCGCTCGGCGCTTTCTCGGGGACAAGTCCGCCGTGGGTTGGGCGGACAAGTTTTCCGGGACTCGCTTGAGGCTGCCACCGGTCAAATTAGATGTTACGGAATACTAACTAACGCCGCTACTTCTCTGAGAAACCCTACTGAGACTGTTACTCTCTCAACAGGCTCCAAGCCCATTCGACCCGCCATAAGCCGATCCTGCCGGCACGCTCGTCTAACGACTTCGGCCTTGGGTGGGCTCTTCATAGGTAACACTTTGTGTTCGCCTGTTATATCGATCATAAAAAATATATGCGCTTCCTCAAGGCAGAGCCGCGACAAAACAGAGCCGCGACAAAACAGAGCCGCGACCGTAAGGGAGCGGTAACTACCCTTGCGTTTATACATTGGTTTACTGCCGGGCGCACACAATTTTTCTGACTGGTATCAGAAGCAACTCCACCGATTTTGATGCAGCTTCTTACTTTGACCTTTTGCTCCTGCATCCTATTGCTCGTTGTTTCACGTGAAACATTTTTTGGCAAAAAACACTTTTTAGCCTGACAAAGTTACAGAATTTTCAGCAAAAATTCCGAAATACTATTTGGGTCAATAATCTCGATTCTTGACTGTCGTCAGACAAGTCTCGTGGAATAGTGTAAAGTGCCTAAAGTTTGGAGTGCCTAAAGTGCCACGTAAGTGTCATCCTGAGGCGAAACCGAAGGGTCTGGTCAACGAAAAAGAGATTCTTCACTTCGCTGCGCTGCGTTCAGAATGACAGCAAAGCTGTCACTTTAGCTCACTTTAGACACTTTTCTAATAACTTATTAACCAATTGATTAATCAACTAATCTTGACTGTCGTCAGACAAGTTTTGTGAAGGAGCACTTACATGGCTAACAAAAAAAGAGAAAAACCAAAACATCTCGGCAGGGGGCTTCAGTCGCTTTTAAGTCCGATAACACCAGATGGTGCGGAAGCAGAGCAGCTATTGCCTAATCCCACAGCCATCGCTAACTTCCCGCCGGACAAAGAGTTGCGCGATTGCCTACGGGAAGTCAACATTGATTCCATATCGCCGAATCCTTATCAGGCACGAACGGTATGGAATGAGCAGGAGCTGGGGGATTTGGCCGAGTCCATCAGGGCCAATGGTATAATTCAGCCGATTATTGTCCGCCCCACGGCGTCCGGATACCAGCTAATTGCCGGCGAACGCCGCTTGCGGGCCGCTAAGTTAGCTTCTCTGAAAACCATACCCGCCCTGGTTCGCCCGGCAAGCGATGAACAATTGCATGAATGGGCGTTAGTTGAGAACATACACCGGGCAGACCTCAATCCTATAGAGCGAGCAAGGGCCTATCAAAATTATCTAAGCACTTTCTCCCTGACCCAGGCCGAAGCCGCCCGACAGCTCGGCGAAGACCGCTCTGTTATCGCTAACCACTTGAGGCTGCTGGACTTACCACTGGAAATTATGCGAATGTTATCTGACGGCCAGCTAACTATGGGCCACGCCCGGGCAATACTTGCCCTACCTACCGACGAACTTAGGCGAAAGCTCGCCAACCGGGCAATGGCAGGTCGGCTTAGTGTGCGCGAAGTTGAAAGATTGGTTCGAAGGTATCTCACCGGCACCGGCCAGGCTAAGACGACCGCCCGCTCGAAACCGCCTCACATCCTGGACCTGGAAAGAAAGCTCAGCAGCCAGCTTGCTACAAAAGTGAGCATTGAAACCCGCAAAAATGGCCAAAGAGGCAAGATAATCATCGAGTTTTACTCTCTGGATGAATTCGACAGTATCGCAGAAAGGCTCGGCCTGGCATCTCTGGAACAAGTTTAAAAAACATTCAAATAATAAAAATTTGATGATTTTCAAGGAAGAAATGAAACATTTCCTGTATAATGAATATAATAATAAAGGCTGGGCGGGTCAGGCGAAGGCCGGCTGTTAACTGGATTTTAAATTAATACATTTCGGAGGATGTACCATGAGGCGTCTGGTAATTTCAATATCGATTCTGTTGTTGATCGTATCTTTCAGCCTAATGCCCACCTTTGCCGCGGAAAAAGCGGATGGCGGCGCCAAAATGACTGTCAAGTTGCTCGACCCGGGGGCTCAGCCCAGAACGGCGCTGCGATACAAATTCCAGGCCAACCGAACCGAGAAATTGGTCATGGAAATGAGCATGGCGATGGCCATGGAAATTGGAGACCAGAAGCGGCCTGAAACACAGGTGCCGGCCACACGGATGACGATGACAATTGATAGCAAAGAAGTGTCGCCGGAAGGGGATTTGCACTATGAATTCAAACTGGAGCAAGTCGAGGTTCTGCCCAACCCCGGCGTCGATCCCACGATGGCCAATGCCATGAAGCAGCAGATGAGCAGAATGCTGGGCTTGAGTGGGTCAGCCACCGTCACATCACGGGGATTTATCAAGGACGCCGAAATCAAGCCCCCTCCCGGAATCGACCCGCAAATCAGGCAGTCCATGGACAACATAAACCAATCAATAAACCAGATGTCGGCACCTCTTCCGGAGGAACCGGTCGGCAGAGATGCACGTTGGCAGGTGACCATGCCAATGGAAACGCCTGCAATGAAGTTCACGCAGATTGCAACCTATACACTCTCGGAAATCCAGGGTGATAAGGTGAAGTTCGACATCACGATCAAGCAGTCCGCACCCCCACAAGAGATTGATACTCCTGGCGAAGCGCCCGGCGTGAAAATGTCGCTGGAATCGTTCAATTCTTCCGGCACGGGGACTGTCGAACTACAGATGACAAATCTGGTTCCGACCTCCAACATAAACATGACGACCACCAATGTCGTTTCAGCCAATAACCAGAGAATCAAAACAACGGCGCGGATCGAGATGAAGATTCACCCTAAGGGTCTTACTTCGCTATCGGCAGCCCAGCCATATCCAATCGATGACGAGTACGAGGACGAGGAGGAGTATGTGCCAGTTCAACCAAGGCAACGACAGAGAACACCAACTGAGTCAATCCACCAGGCTGTGGTTGACGGTGATATTGACCAGGTGCAACAACTCCTTTCAGAGGGCGCCGATATCAATTCACGAAACAGGATGGGCTGGTCACTGCTGCGCACGGCGATACAGAACCGCCGGCAGGCGGTCACTGAACTTCTTATCGCCAAAGGCGCTAATGTCAGTGCAAAGGATAACTCCGGGCAGACGCCTCTGCTTGTCGCGGTGAACACCGGCCAAAAAGATACAGTGGAGCTGCTAATTACAAAAGGGGCCGATGTCAACATCATGGGGGGTCGGGGCGATAACGCCTTGTCTTTGGCGAAAAAGAGAAGGCATACGGAAATCGTTGAACTGCTGCTCAAGCACGGCGCCGAAGAGCCGAGCCTCGAAGACATGATGGGAGACAGGTATGAAGATGAAGGGCTATATCCGGGTTATGAGGAAGAGAGAATGGCTCAGCGCCCAACCAGAACCATCGTGCAACAGCCTGTTCAGATAGATATACTGGCCGACCCGAACGAGATTAAGGCCAGAATCAAGACGTTCGAAGGCCTGGAGAAAGCATTAGCCGAGGTGGCCGACAAAAGCCAAAGCGAGATACGTCAGTGGCAGCAGAAAAGATATGATAACAGAACAACTCTCGTAAGAGCTGTGCAAAAGCAATTCGAGGACGAGATTGGTTTCGTACGAAAGGCCGCTGTTGAAGAAAAAGCTAAAAAGACAACAGAGGCGATTGACAGTTTGTTGTCCAGGAGAAAGGAGCGGCTCAAAAAGGTCAGCAGAGAGCTCCTGCAGCAGAAACGGGCGCTGAAACAAGCACAGTCCCCGATCCGCGGCCGGACTCGATACTCCGGCAGAAGCACCAGAGGCCGGTATCCACAAAGAGGACAGCTGCCCGGAGGAGACATGGCGGAGCCGTACGCTGAGCGATATGATACTATGCCCGGAACGAATAGATATCAAGGCGCGAGGCGACCATCTGAGCTGGTGGACAGAGAAACTGAATACGAGATACGTCTGTGGGTCCAGACAACTATTGACAAAAGGGCAGAACTGGCCAAGGGGGTGCACGAGCAAATCCACATAGAGATCAGTCCCATACGAATGGTTGCTGTTGAAGAAGAAGCGAAAAAAACAACGGCTGCGATTGATGGTCTCTTGCTGTACAGACAGATGCGGTTTGAGGAGCTTGTTAAAAAAATGGAGGAGGAACAAAGGGCGCTCCAACAGGCCCAGGACCCGCGCAGCCGTGGCAGATACAGCCCAGGAAGGTATCCACAAAGCGGGCAAATTAGAGGAGTCCAGCCCAGAGGAGGCACAGCAGAGCAACAAAGGCAGCAGCCCAGGCGCCGGCGACGCTAAGAGGGGCGCTGAAGCTATATTCGCGAATATGATTGGCCATCTTAACAATTAGGCGCAGACCCATCGCTGTGCACGCAAAATACTCTCTTAATTTCTACGGTGGGCTCTGCAAAATGACAAAACAATTAGCTTCAAAAGTAGCAATAGTCACAGGTGCCAGTAGAGGAATTGGTAAAGCCATCAGTGTTGCATTGGCTAAAGAGGCAGCAACAGGTGGCTGTCCTTATTATTTAATGGCGGAGAAAACTCCAAATGAAGATATTAAGAAGACAATTTATTAAATCATGCTTTTATTTAGCAATATCAGGATTTAGTTCTGCCTTTATCTCACCCTGTGCGGGATGCAAAAAGAAGGAAAAACTAACATCCCCGCCTGACATCCGTGACCATGATAAGAAAGAGCAGCTTATAGTTGAAGGAACAGCTAAGATCGATCCGGATTTCGAACCTGCTTATTTGAAACTGCACAGAAGCGGAGAGTTAAAAAAAAGAGGAGAAGAGCTATGGAACATAATGAAAAGCTGTGAGCTTTGTCCCAGAAAGTGTGGTGTTAATAAGCTTACAGGAAATAAGGGGTTCTGTCAGGCTACTTCCCAATTAGAGATTTCTGCATATCACCCGCACTTTGGAGAGGAAAAACCCCTTGTGGGCAAAGGGGGTTCCGGCGCGATATTTCTCACCAATTGCAGCCTTAGATGCGTCTTTTGTATAAACTGGGAAATCAGCCAGGGAGGACAAGGAAATCCCCGAAGCATTGAAGATATGGCGGAAATGATGCTCAGGCTTCAAGAAAGGGGATGCCCTAACATCAATTTTGTTACACCGACCCATTACTCGCCACATATTGTTCTTGCAGTTGATATTGCCGCAGGCAAAGGTTTGAGGCTTCCTCTGGTGTACAATACCTGCGGATGGGAGCGCGTGGAGATATTAAAAAAGCTCGACGGCATCGTCGATATTTACCTGCCCGACTTCAAGTATTCGGATGGTAAAATGGCAGCAAAATACTCATCAGCTGCAGAGACCTATCCAGAAATTACCAAAGCAGCTCTGCTCGAAATGCACCGGCAGGTGGGCGTGGCAAAACCTGCCAAAGATGGTCTGATGTACCGAGGGCTGATGATACGTCATCTGGTTATGCCAAACCAGATCAGCGGAACCAAGGGAGTAATTGGATGGATAGCGGAAAATCTTCCTAAGGACACTTATTTTAACATCATGTCACAATACAGGCCGATGTATAAAGCATTCGAATATCCGGAGATCTCCCGGAGAATAACCCGCGAAGAATACAATGAGGCCTTAAGATGGGCAAAGAAAGCAGGTCTCACAAACCTGGATATTCAGGGATATTGAAAATAATAAGAAATAATAGGGACACCTACCTACTTTGTTACAAACGGAGGTTTTGCTTGCCATATTTTTCGGTTATAATCCGACATGATTTTGAAAAGTTTGCGAAATGCCAAAGCGATTAGCTAAAAAAGTGGCCATAGTAACAGGGGCCAGCAGGGGGATTGGCAGAGCTATCAGCGTTGCATTGGCGCAAGAGGCCGCAACGGTCGTCCTGGCTGCACGCTCAATTCAAAAACTGCAGGAAACCGCCGACCAGGTAACAAAAGCGGGCGGAAAAGCGGACATTGTCGTAACCGAGCTGACCGAGGAAGAATCTATCAAAAACCTCGTTAAAACAACCACCGAAAAATTCAGCCGGCTGGACATCCTCGTCAATAACGCAGGCGTTACTCATTCGGCAAAATTGGAAGAGACCGCAACCGAAGACTGGCAGCGCTGTATCGAGGTAAATGCCCGTGCACCGTTTATTCTTTGCAGAGAAGCTCTGCCGCTGTTAAAGAAGGCAGAAACCGGATACATTATCAACATCGCGTCGGTCGTAGGGGTCAAAGGTTATCCGCTTCAAAGTGCTTATACTTCCTCCAAGCATGCCCTTCGCGGGATGACAATATCGTTAGCTGAGGAACTCAGAGGTTCAAATATTCGGGTCCATTTGCTCTGTCCCGGCGGAGTGGATACCGATTTGGTCCAGAAAGTCCGCCCGGACATAAAAAAAGACGAGCTTATGCAGCCGGAAGAAATCGCCGAATTGGTTGTCTACCTTGTCACTTATAAAGGCAATGCCGTTATAGATGAGCTGCACATTCGACGAGCGGCCTCAGCACCGTGGTTTTGAACCACAGATTTGGGTTCCCGCAAGGCGGGGTCCCTCACAGATTACTGGGCGATAACAAAAGATGTTCACTATTATTCCTATTCTATTATTCAAATATGTAAACGTCCCTTATTACCCAAAAATTGATCTTTGGAAGGAAAAAAGAAACTATGAAAACTTTTAGAAAGACCATAATTTTTCCGCTTGTTTGGTTTTTCTTTGCAGTTGGAATTGCCACCGCTGCCGGAATGGTTTCCTCGGTCAACTCGGCTGCGAAGAAGCCCAAGCTATATTCAACAGGTAACGTGTTAGCTGATGGAAATTACAACGATAGGACAAGTAATAATCCTTTTGCGGTCCCGACATTTCACTGCATCAGTGTATACTGGTCGACCCGAGGCGGCTCCGCCGATAAAGATGTGCTGGTCGATTATCGTCCTAAAGGCACATCCGAGTGGTTGCAAGCCCTGACGATGCGGTATAATCCTATCAGCACAACCACAGAAGACAAAGCCGACTATCGGGGCAGTATCGTTAACCTGACACCAGACACAGAGTACGATATCCATCTGACGCTTGAAGGCACATCCGTAACCAGAACCCTTGAAGCGAGGACCTGGAGCGAGGATTTTCCCATCGGAGCCACAGTAAAGGTCGGTAACCAGAGAGGCCGGTATGACATCACCGTATCAGGAACGGCGGATGCCTATCTTCTTTATGATGGTACAGGTTCGACTATCAACGTCAGAGATAGATCCGATTATTGCATCTTCATCAACGCCTCTTATGTGGCCGTTCGTGGTTTTAACCTGCAGGGTGCCCGTAAACACGGCATATATATCGAGGGTGGACATGACATTATTATCGAGGACTGCGACATCTCGAATTGGGGAGACAGTGATGGTGGCGGTATTTTCGGAAAAAACTATCGTTCGGGCATTTTCTCACCCTATTCAGAACTGAAAAGAGTCATCATTCAGAGGTGCAAAATTCACCATCCCCGTTATGATACCAATAGCTGGGCTGAAGACAACAATGGATACCACCCTAAAGGTCCTCAGTGTATAGCTTTCGCAAATAGCGCAGGCAACAACGTGATTCGATACAACGATTGCTGGTCAGATGCCGAACATTATTTCAACGACCCCATCGGCTATGGAAGCAATGCCAGCTATAGAGGATTTCCTGGCCCCGATTCGGACATTTACTGCAACTATGTGGCTGACTGTTGGGATGACGGCATAGAGGCTGAAGGCGGGGGCCGGAATGTGCGTATATGGAACAATTACATGGAGAGATGCCTTATGGCTATCGGAAACGCCCCTATATCTATCGGACCCACGTATATCTGGCGCAATGTTTCCGGCGAAAGTTACTGCCTTAAAAACGAATATGGGAATTTTCTGAAGATGGGGTATGCCAAGGGATTAGAGTGGATGACCGGGCATATGTATGTTTTCCATAACACCATCCTCCAGCCGGATGGAAAAGGATTCGGTGGTCTGGGCTGCGCTCGCAGTCAAAGCGGTATTGCCCGCTATATTTATCATTGCACAACGCGGAACAACATTCTGCATGTCCGCGAGACAGACGCAGTTTCTATCTCCTACAGAGGTTTGGACAATGACTTCGACTACGATCTCCACAATAAGGATGTCCCCGAAGGGTATGAATCGAACGGTATCAAAGGCATACCAACTTATGTATCGGGTGCAGGGTTTGATTTCGCCACAATAACAGGTAACTTCCAATTAGATAAGTCAAGCGTCGGTTATGATGCAGGTGAATTGATACCAAACTTCAGTGATGGCTACACAGGTGTCGCACCGGATATGGGCGCTCACGAAAACGGTTGGGATGACATGGAGTTTGGCATCAACGCTGTATTCGTCCCACCTAAATAAAAAGGTGTTGTGCTATATTGAGCAAAATCCTGTAAGAGCAAGGCTGTGTAGATACTCCTATTGAATGGTAGCTGAACGGGCAAGATAAGGTATGAGGAATAATTATGCGAGCGGTGGTACAGCGGGTTTTACAGGCAGAAGTCAAGGTCGGCGGCCAAGTGGTAGGCAAAATCAGCAAGGGACTGCTGGTCTATCTCAGCGTCGGCAAAGAAGACGCTCTCCAGGATGCTCAGTTTATGGCTGAGAAGCTGGTGAATCTGCGTATCTTTGCTGACGAAGCCGGCAAGATGAATCGAAGCGTGCTCGATATCAGCGGTCAGATTTTGCTGGTGAGCAATTTTACCCTTCACGGCGACTGCCGCAAAGGGCGTCGGCCCGGCTTCGATGCCGCAGCCGAGCCGGCGTTGGCACAGCAGCTTTACGAAAAAGTAATCGCTCTTGTAGCCGAACAAGACGTACCCGTTGAAAAAGGCACCTTCGGCGAATATATGCACGTAAGCAGTATCAATGACGGGCCGGTAACCTTTTTACTGAATAGCAGCAGGCTGTTTTGAACCACGGATTTCACGGATTTTGCAGATTTTGGGGGAAATTGGGTGTTTTTCAGGTTTTTTTTGTGGAGATGTTAGTTTTTGGGCTAAAAATGGGGGCTCTTATGTCAACTTGCAAGGTATGGGCAAGATGGATAAGATAAAAACGTCAAAAAATGACTGAAAATGAAGCAAAAACGAGTGAAAAGTTCGTAAAAACGCGCGCTTTTTTAGCAAAAATGACCAAAAATTTCGCATCTTTGCATTTTAACACGTATGTCAATTTGGGAGATATAGGCAATTTTAGTTCGTGCGTCATCGCCCGTGGCTCGATGCGAGATGCTGGATGCTTCCGCCTTCGCTAAAGCTACGGCGGACAAGCGATGTTTGTATCTCGTGGTGAATGGTGGAAGACAGAGACAAATGGTGGGGCCAGTCCCACCCTACCACTTTTTAAATAGATTTCTCGACTTCGCCTGCGGCTGCGCTCGAAATGACGGATGGAATATCGAATCTCGAACAAGGAACATCGGATGATGAAGTGGGTCGCCGCTTGCGCAGGGATTACGGCAGAGGAATATCCAATATCGAACAAGGAATAACGAATGATGAAGTGAAGCGGCCGGGGGGGCGTTTTTTCCATTTACAGGCGGCTACTTACGATTTACGATTGTGCAGCAGGAATTGAATCTCTGAAAGGAAATATAAGATGGATACGAAAATAAAGGAAAAATTCATAAGTCTCTGGGGAAAATATTTTAACGGGGCAGAGCTTCCTATCACCTTCTATTACACTGACGAGCCAACCGGGGCCGAAGCGGCCAAGCCTTCCTCGGGACACAGGTGCATTTTTGCTGATTTATGCAAAGTAAGAACGGGAAAATCTCTTTACTTCGACGCTGAGTCAATCGGGTGTTTCGGCGGGAAAAGGTATTTAGGGTTTACTACAAAAGTCATGGAGAACTTCGAATATTTCCTTTCCTGCGGTATCCCCGGAAAGCTTGAGGGTGAGCGTTACAAAAAAACGCCTGAACTGGTCAGAGAGATGATGGAAAACGTCCCAAAGTTAGAGGCGCCCCGTAAGTTCATCGTTTTCAAGAGATGGGACATGCTCGAAGAGCCGGACGAACCTGATGTGGTCATCTTCTTTGCCCGCCCTGATGTTCTATCGGGCTTATTTACACTTGCAAACTTTGATGAATGTGAGCCGAACGCAGTATTTGCGCCATTTGCCGCCGGCTGCGGTTCCATAGTTCAGTATCCTTATCTGGAAAAAGATTCCGACCGGCCAAGAGCGGTTCTGGGGATGTTTGACGTCTCGGCCCGGCCGTTCATCCCTGAGAATATTCTCAGCTTTTCAGTGCCGATGAATAGATTTGTTGAAATGATTGGGAATATGGAAGAGAGTTTTCTCATAACGCAGTCCTGGGGAAAAGTTAACAAGAGAATACAAAGAGCGAAGCCATAGCTTAAAAACTCGAAAGTTGATTTGAGATTTTCATACCCGCTCCCCGATCATAGTCGAGGACAAGTTTCGCGGGCACAGGCTCCGTGGGCTTTGCGCGGACGAGCAGCTACTTGGGTTGTAAGGTAAGACATTATCGTGTGTTTTTGATCAATCTTAGTATTAAAGATACTTTGTCATAGTATTAGTATTTCTAATGAAGATTTGCTTGACTGAACAGCTGAAAGTAGTATAATTGTTAATGTAGCGCCTAAGGAGGAGTTTTTACATAGTCAGGAGAAGGCGAAAAAAGGGATTGTAAACATGACTCAACTGGTGGGGACTCGCATGCTTGCCGCAGGAGGAGTGTGTAAATACTAAAGCATCGGCGCCAAAAAGGCCGACAAGACTGATAGGCAGTGTACGTAAGTAGGGCGAATTCATCATAAAGGATAATTTGGCGGGAAAGGGAAAAATATGGCTGAAGGAAGGAGGACCGACCCGCTGGACAAGAAGATACCTGATCGGGGTCCTATTACGAAAGAGGTCGTTGACTGCATATTGAAGGAAGCAAGCAGGTTTAGAGGGGGTGTTCGTCTTTCTATAGGTCGTATATGGACAAATAAAGAATATGACGAACGCCGCAAACGCATTCTGAGTACGCCTCTCCCATAAACCGCTAAGGCGAAACGCCTGCAACAAGGATGGTTCATGAGCTCCGACAAATGGTCTAAGATTGTACAGCTACACCGAGCCACCAAAACGCTTACGCTCTTATCCGAAGAACACGAACTTAAGGAATGGCGTAAGTTCCTTCAGCCTGCTATGGAGGAGGTACACGCACTTGAACATATCATGAGGGCTAAGGCTGCGGAGCTGGGCTTTCTGGCAGATCTCGAACCAGACAACAAACTTGGGTATATTGAGAAAAATCTGGACAAAGCAATTGGGCACTTGTATCGCGCGTTTTTTGACACAGCAGATTGGCTTAGTGTTATCATACGTCAAAAAATTATCACTGCTTTGGAAACGTATGACAACAGATGTATCACAGCGGTTATACCTGAATACTACAAAGAAAAACTTGAAAAGTTGTTAACATACCATAAAACTATCATTACCAAGGTACCGGCGTTAGAGCAGTATAAAAATAAGGAAGCAAAAAAGGACTTCCGACAAAAAGTAATTGGGTTCGTTATCGGCGTCGTGGTGACAGTTATAGGCGTTATTATAGCATATCTACTTAATCGACAAAGCAGCCCCTGATTTTTCTACCAGTATTGAGTGTTTGATACTTGTTGTTCGAACTATGATATCGGTCGCACTAATCCAATTTCCGAAGCTATATCAAAACCCTTGCATTTAGAGATGGAACACAGTTTGTCGACGAATAACACACAAATGTAGCTTGAAGGATTATGGGGTGGTTCTAATTGATAACTGATTACTGATTATTTGGGGTGGATCCCCGCCGACGACTTGCGGGGACAAGGATTGCCATACCTGTTCGTCACAATGACACGGAGAGATTGGAAAGGAAGACCGGGTTGCCGCCCATTCGGCCCTTCGGCTGCGCTCGGGGCAGGCTCTGCGTGGGAATGACCGTGTCGAATATCGAAACCCCACATCATCCGGACAGGCAAGGAATTCCGAATGATGAAGTTGTCAGGCGATAAATATGACTTGACGAATTGGCGAAGCATTCATACACTCATTTCTTTATTTGATCTCTATATTCAGGAATTAACAGGTGGAAGAAGCTATTGCAAAAGCTCGCGCGCTCATTGAAGCGATGGAATATATCCGCAGCTTTCGCGGGCAAATCGTGGTGGCAAAGCTCGGCGGAAGCGTCCTCGACGATGCCGGCCTGCAAAAAAAGCTGCTGACCGATATCGCCTTTATGGCCGCCGTCGGGATGCGGCCGATCATCGTTCACGGCGGCGGAAAGGCCATCACAAGAGCGATGAACGACGCTGGCCTTGAGCCGGTATGGGTACAGGGACTGCGCTATACCGATGAGCGAACCCTGACAATAGCAGAGCATACGCTCGTACATAAAATCAATACGCCCATCTGCGAGACCCTGACCGAACTGGGATGTGAGCCCATGGGGCTGCACTCACTGAGCAGTTGTGTATTGTTTGCCGAAACTCTGAGACTGGCCGGCGAAGATGGGCGAAAACGCGACCTCGGTTTGGTCGGACAAGTTACGAATATAAATGCGCAATTGCTCAAGACGCTCTGCGCCGACAGGACTATACCGGTTATCGCATCGGTAGCCAAAGACAGGGCCGGCGGAAAGTTAAACGTTAACGCCGACAGTGCCGCCGGCAAGGTCGCCGCCGATGTAGTCGCTGAAAAGCTCGTTGTTGTAAGCGATACGCATGGAATACGGACAAACGTCGAAGACCCGGACAGTTGGGTTTCGAGCCTAAATGAAACACAAATCAAGGAAATGATTGATGCCGGCGTTATCACCGGTGCAATGCTGCCAAAGGTCGAGGCCTGCCTGACGGCGCTGGACGCAGGAGTCAAAAAAGCGCATATTATCGACGGGCGAATCGAGCATTCATTACTATTGGAAATCTATACCGACAAAGGAATCGGGACACAAATAGTTGGAAAGTAAAAAGGGAGAATTCAGGACCAAGCAAACAGAATACGGTGATTTGTAAATAAAGCTCGAAGCACTAAATCCGAAATCCGAAACAAATTCGAATGACCAAAATACAAAATCCAAAACTTCAAAGTTTGGGACATTTGAAATTTGAATTTTGAGATTGTTTCGAATTTCGATATTCGGATTTCGGATTTTACATAAAGCAGGGCTAACAATAACGAAATGGGAAATGTTTAATACGAGATGTAAATTATGACTACAAAGGAGACTATTGATTTATTCGACAAATATGTTATCGCCAATTATAGCCGGCTGCCGCGGGTTATCGTCAAGGGCGAAGGCTGTTATTGTTTCGATGCCGACGGCAATAAGATACTGGATATGTTTCCCGGCTGGGCCGTCAGCGCGATAGGCCATTGCCATCCGAAGGTTGTTGAGGCATTGCGCAAACAGGCGGGCGAGCTTCTGCACATCGATAACACCTTTTACTCGGAGCCGCAGGGCAAATTAGCCAAGCTGCTGAGCGAGCGGGCGTTCGGCGGTAAGTGCTTCTTTTGCAACAGCGGCGCCGAGGCCAATGAGGCGGCGTTAAAACTGGCACGTCTGCACACTGGGCCGGAGAAGTACAAATTTATTACCGCCGAGGGCAGCTTCCACGGGCGAACCCTTGCAACCCTGACGGCAACCGCTCAGCCGAAGCACCATGAAGGTTTGCTGCCGCTGCTGCCGGGCTTTGCTTATGTCCCGTTCAACGATATTGCCGCGCTCGAGTCGGCTTTCAGCGATGAAGTGGCGGCGGTTATGGTCGAGCCCATTCAGGGCGAAGGTGGAATTAATATTGCTGCGAAGGAGTATCTGCAGGCAATCCGCCGGCTCTGTGATGAAAATGCGGCGCTGCTTATCTTTGATGAAGTCACCACCGGAATCGGCAGGACCGGCAAATGGTTCGCATATCAGCATTTTGACGTCGAGCCGGATATTATGACCATGGCAAAGGCGCTGGGCGGAGGCGTGGCCATAGGGGCCATGATGGCTAAAGCCGAAGTGGCCGCCTCGCTGGTCCCCGGCAAACACGCTTCTACTTTCGGCGGCAACGCCCTGGTCTGCGCAGCAGCCATTGCCGTCATAGAGGCAATAGAGCAGGAGAATCTATTGGAAAATGCCGTCAAGCTTGGCCAATACACTAAAGACAGGCTCGAGCAGCTTAAGCAAAAACACGCCATTATCGACAGCGTCCGCGGTGTTGGCCTGATGATAGGCGTTCAATTGACAAGCTCCGGCACCGACATTGCCGACAAATGTTTGGAAAACGGCCTGCGCATAAACTGCACCCAGGGCACGGTGCTTCGGTTTATGCCGCCAATGATTGCCACTAAAAGCCAAATCAACCAGGCCGTCGATATTCTTGATACTGTTTTGACGGAATAAAGAAGAATCCCCACACTTATGTGTGGGGAATGGATACCACGCTCGTGAGTGTGTGGATGTCTATGGATACCACACACGTGAGTGTGTGGAGGTCTGAAATGAGAAATTTCCTTTCCATAAGCGATTGTCCCGTTGAGCTGCTAAAAGAATTGCTGCGGACAAGCGCCAGGCTTAAGAGTTTATACGGCGTTGGCGGTAATGATTTATGCCTTTCGGGGAAAATCTTAGCGATGCTTTTTGAAAAGCCGAGCCTGCGGACCCGAATCAGTTTCCACGTTGCCATGACGGACCTCGGCGGCAGTGCGATTTACATCAAGCCCGAAGACATCGGCGGCATCGGCAGCCGCGAGCCGATCAAAGATTTGGCAAGAGTTCTGAGTCGATACGTCAACTGCATAATGGCACGCACCTTCGAGCACAAAACCATCACCGAGCTGGCTGAATACGCAACGGTGCCGGTTATAAACGCCCTGACGAACCGGCTGCATCCCTGCCAGGCGATGGCTGACGTACTTACGATCCAGGAGCATTGCGAAGACATAAAGGGCGTGAAAATTGCTTTTATCGGTGACGGCAATAACGTGGCCCGGTCACTGGCTTTTGCCTGCGCAAAGCTGGGTATGAATATGGTCGTTGCTTCGCCGGCTGGTTACGAGCTCGATGCTGAAACAATCGAAAAGGCAAATCAAATATCAGCCGAGACCGTCCGGCAAACAAACGACCCCGGCGTAGCTGTTCTTGATGCCGATATTATTTACACCGACACCTGGGTCAGCATGGGCCAGGAGGAGGAAAAGCAAAAGCGCCGTGCGGATTTTGCAGGTTTTCAGGTCAATGCCGAATTGGTCAAGTCCGCACCGGCCAATGTCAAGATTATGCACTGTCTGCCGGCTTATCGCGGCTTTGAAATCACCGATGAGGTCACCGAGTCGCCCAATTCGATTATGTTCGACCAGGCTGAGAACCGCCTGCACTTCCAGCGAGCTTTATTAAAAAAACTGTTGGGCTAATTAAAAATGACACATCATAGAATAATTATTGGTGATTCCAGATGCATGATGGAGGTGCCTAATGAGTCTATCCATCTGATTATCACATCTCCACCATACTGGCAACTAAAAGATTACGGAAATGGTAGCCAAATAGGTTTTGATGATAGCTACGAAGATTATATTAATAATTTGAATATTGTCTGGAAAGAATGCCACAGAGTCCTAAATAAGGGTTGCCGTTTGTGCGTGAATATTGGTGACCAGTTTGCTCGCTCTGTTTACTACGGAAGATACAAGGTCATTCCTATAAGAACCGAGATCATAAAGTTTTGTGAAACTGTAGGCTTTGACTATATGGGGGCAATTATCTGGCAAAAGGTTACAACCTGTAATACAACGGGCGGTGCAACAATAATGGGCTCATTTCCTTTTCCGAGAAATGGGATTCTCAAAATTGACTATGAATTTATTCTGATTTTCAAAAAGCACGGCAGCGCACCTAGGGTTAGCAGAGAAATAAAAGAAAAGTCAAAGATTACAATTGATGAGTGGAACCGTTTTTTCACCGGCCATTGGAATATTCCAGGGGAAAAACAAGATAAACATCTGGCAGTATTTCCCGAAGAGGTGCCCCGCCGTCTAATCAAGATGTTCAGCTTCGTAAATGACACGGTTCTTGACCCTTTTCTTGGAAGCGGAACCACTTCTTTGGCGGCCAAAAAACTCGGGAGAAACTCTGTTGGATATGAGATAAATCCGGATTTTCTCCAATTGATAAAAGAAAAGTTGGGGATATACCAAAAGATGATTTTTGAAGAGGACGATTTTGAAATAAGCAGGCAGGATAAAGCAAGTATAGACTATAAAGAACTGGCCAAACAATTACCTTATACTTTCAAGGATCCTATCGAATTTGACAAGAGAGTTGACCCCAGAAAACTGCAATTTGGTTCAAAAATAAGTAAAGACAACCCCAAGAGGAAGACCATTAAATATGCAAGTAATAAATAAATTTTCCAAGTCTATCTGGAAAAAAGAAGAAGAAAAATTCAAAAAATTAACAGGCAAAACCAAAATACCTAATAAAAATTTAGATGAAGTTGATTTTCTTGTCCTTAGGGAAGAGAGTGATTTCGATAGGATTCCTGATATAGGTGGGTGTTATTGGATTTGGACTAACGAGAGAGTGAACCATAGGTTCCATAAACACGAAATTCCTGACAGGGTTAAGGCAGGAGAAGTTATTTATAATGGTATAGCGAAAGACAATGTTCGGCAAAGAATAAAACGCCATCTACTTGGTGATATGGAAGCCACCTGGTCAGGAATTAGCTTAGACATTTTTCTTTCTAGGCGGTCTAAGTCACACAGGAAAAAAGTTTTATCTTCAACAGGAAAAGTGCCTTATATTTTTATTGACAATGAATTGCAACCAATCAGGGAAAGGGATTTAACTTTTAGATTAAATTTGTCTAAAGAGGAACGTGATTTTATTCAGAAATGTAAACTGGTTACGTGTTTTTTTAGAAACGGTATCAATATTTTTGAGAGAAAGCATAGGAAATTTACTTTTAAAATTTACTTCATAACTGGATTAGAACCCCTTTATTTAGAATATATAGAAAAAAGATGGCGAGAGAAATTTGGGCTGCCAAAGTTATGTTCGTATTCATCCGGTCGTTAACTTAAACATTATCAACTATCTTACGATTTATGTTATTTTGTGAGGATGTGAACACTTCTTAGAATCCGTGTATAGTAAAGATAGAAAAATTCTCGTTGCTACTACCAATCCCGGCAAAATCACTGAACTCAGAGCTATGCTCGTTTTGGATATCGAGTGGCTCGGTTTATCAGACTTCGGTGACATCGACGAAATCCAAGAAGACGGCATCGCATTTGCCGAGAACGCCCGCAAAAAAGCGGCCGGCTACGCTAAAGCCGCCGGCCTATGGACTATTGCCGACGACTCAGGACTGGTGGTTGATGCTCTCGGCGGAGCACCGGGCATAAAATCCGCGCGATTCTCCGGTGAGAAACTAAAGGATGAGGATAGAACGCTAATAGACCATCGAAATATTGCGAAAGTTCTGGAACTTCTTAAAGGTTTACCGGAAGAAAAAAGAGCGGCAAAATTTGTTTGCTGCCTGTGTCTGGCAAGCCCTGAAAGAATATTAATCGAGACTCAGGGGACACTGGAAGGTCTTATAACCGACAGAGAGATCGGAGAAAACGGTTTCGGCTACGACCCGATTTTCTTTGTGCCGCACCTGGACAAAACCGTCGCTCAGCTAACTCGCGAAGAAAAGAACGCAATATCGCACCGTGGTAACGCAATCCGAAAATTAAAACCTCTGCTTGAAGAACTCCTTTGCGGCTAAAGGATAAGTTAATTGGTTAATTGGTGAGTGGTTAATTGATGATTAGTCAACTCACTACTCACCGCTCACTACTCACTAATTAGTGTGTGAAACGCCGGGCTAAATTTCGATACTCAATGCTCAAAGGGTGGCAGCCTCAAGCGCAGCTTGGGGATGGCTTTTTTCGATGCTCGACGAGAATCGAGCATCAAGTATCGAGAATCAAGAAAGAGGACATATTATGAGCAACATAAATCGCAGAAGTTTCCTGAAGAATTCCGCTATGGCGGCTGCGTCACTGGCTTTGGGCCAGGGATGCAACCAGGCCAATCACCAAAAGTATCGTACCACTAATAGTACCGGCCGTCCCAATGTAGTAGTCATTATGACGGACGACCAGCGGTGGGATATGATGAGCTGCGAAGGGCATCCTTTTTTGAAGACGCCGAACATGGACCGCATCGCCAAAGAAGGTGCACGCTTTGCCAATATGTTCGTTACGACCTCGCTCTGCTCACCGAGCCGGGCGTCGTTTTTGTCGGGACTTTACGCCCACACCCACAAAGTAACAAACAATTTTACCGATTATCCCGCCGACTTGCCGAGCTATCCGATACGCTTACAACAAAGCGGTTACGAGACAGCTTACATAGGCAAGTGGCACATGGGCGAACAAAGCGACGAGGCTCGCCCGGGCTTCGACTATTGGATTGCTCACAAAGGACAGGGCAAATACTACGACACAACTTTCAATATTAACGGAAAACGAACGGTCAAAAAGGGTTACTATACTCACCGCGTAACCGATATGGCGGTCGATTGGCTCAAGCGGGAACACAGCAGGCCGTACCTGCTGATAATAGGCCACAAGGCACCACACACGCCATTTACGCCGGAGAAGAAATACGAGGGCATCTACGATGATGTGGAAATTCGCTATCCCCGGACGGCGTTTGATCTGGAAGGCAAACCAAAATGGGTCCAAGAGCGGCTGAACACCTGGCACGGCATATACGGCCCGATATTCGGATTTCGCAAAGACTTCCCTGATACCAGTCCCGAAAGCGTACTGAAATTCGCTGAGTTTGTCCGGGCCTATACAGCTACGATTAAGTCGGTAGATGACAGTGTTGGAAGGGTTTACCGGACCCTCGAAGAGCTGGGCCAGTTAGATAATACTGTGTTTATTTTCACCAGTGATAATGGTTTCTTTTTGGGTGAACACGGGATGACTGACAAGCGAACAATGCACGAACCGAGCATCCGGGTACCATTGTTAGTCAGATACCCCGGGCTTATTCGCCCCGGTACAGTCATCGACAAGATGGTGCTGAACGTTGACATGGCACCGAGCATTCTCGATATTTGCCGGGCCGAACCCCTCACGAACATCCACGGCAGGTCGTGGAAGAAGCTGCTGGCCGGCCGCACGAGTGATTGGCGCAAGTCGTTGTATTACTCGTATAACTATGAAAAGGAATTTCCATACACACCCAACGTCCGTGGCGTAAGGACAGAGCAGTGGAAATATGTGCACTGTCCCAACGGTGACAGCAAACCGGACCGGTACAAAGCAGAACTGTACAATCTGAAGAACGACCCGCACGAAACCAGGAATTTGATAGACGACCCGAAATATGCCCACAAAGTCAGGCAGCTCAAAGCCGAGCTTCACCGATTGATGGCTCAGACAGGGGCACTGCCGGATAAAATGCCGCTCTATTTAGGGATAAAAACAGAACTGCCGGACGAAAAGATTAGATAAAAGGCGAAGAGATTGACTGTATTCAATGCCCTGGTCTGTGTTTTCATGGGGTGTGATCTTTCTTTCTTTCCTTCTTCCTGTGCGTGTTTTTTTTACAAAGCACGTAGTACTTTTCACTAACGAAAAGTACTACGACAGCCTTCTGTAAGTTAGTGTAATATTAATTTTGTAAATATTGTTTATGTAAAGCGTGTGGCGGAACAAAAGAAAACGAAGTGGACAGAAGCGGAAAATCGATTGTCGTACCTGCGAATAGGTATTGCCAAGCAATAAATCGAGGCAGGACTTGTTTTCTCTTGACATTTACGCAGTTCATTTATATTTGTCCATTTTTAAATTTTGTTGTGAATATTGCCGATAACTGATTCGTGTTTAGTGAATCGTAACCATAAACCGCAATCGACTGAGTTTTATTTATGGCAAAATCGAGCGTCTCTAAAAAATCTTTGGTAATAGTCGAATCGCCTGCCAAGGCCAAAACGATAAACAAGTATCTCGGCCCTGCCTTTGACGTAAAGTCGTCAATGGGGCACGTCCGGGACCTACCTTCAAAGGGTCTTAACGTCGATATAGAAAATGATTTCAAGCCGACTTATGATATAATGCCCGGCAAAAAACGCACGGTAATATCGTTAAAGGCGGCAGCAAAAAAATGCGATAAACTGTTTCTGGCCACCGACCTTGACCGTGAAGGCGAAGCGATCGCCTGGCACCTTGCACAAATCCTCGGTGTACCGAAGGAAAAAACCTACCGCGTGATTTTCAACGCTATAACCCAATCGACTATAAAGCGTGCCTTTGCCGAGCCGGGCAGGCTCAATATGGACAAGGTCATGGCACAGCAGGCACGGCGAATCCTCGATAGAATCGTCGGCTATCAGATAAGCCCGCTACTGTGGAAGAAAATCGCCTGGGGCCTTTCAGCCGGTCGCGTCCAGTCCGTGGCCGTCAAAATGATAGTTGAAAAAGAAAGAGAAATCCGCGGTTTCGACCCCGTCGAGTATTGGCTTATCCCGGCGGTGTTTACCACCGATTTACAAAGCGACTATCACCAACAATGGCTCGATTTTGTCACGCCCGAAACCGAAGATGATAAACCCCCTACCATCGCAGAACAAACCAAATGGCTCACAGAACATAACGCTTTCAAGGCCGAACTATACAAAATCGGCGATGAGAAATTCGAGGCATCCAAGCAAAAAGATGCCGAGCGGATTTTTAATGCGTTAAAAGGTTCGGAGTTTAAGCTCGTCGATATAGAAACCAAAGAGTCTGTTTCTCGCCCTTCGGCTCCTTTTATAACTTCGACATTGCAGCAGGCCGCCGCAAATCGGTTAGGCTTTAGCACAAAAAGAACAATGGTAGTAGCTCAGCAATTGTACGAAGGTATTGACTTAGGCTCGATGGGTTTTCTGGGCCTTATTACGTATATGAGAACGGACAGCCCCCAGCTCTCAAGTGAAGCTATCGGAGAGGTTCGAAAATATATCAGTATGCACCTCGGCCCGGATTACCTTCCGGCCAAACCGAAGGTTTACGCTTCCAAAAAGACCGCCCAGCAGGCACACGAAGCTGTTCGCCCAACCGACGTTGACTTTACACCTTCCGATATAAAGCCATTTCTTACCAATGACCAGTTCAAACTCTATGACTTAGTGTGGCGCCGCTTTGTAGCCTGCCAGATGGAACCGGCCAAATGGAATGTAACAAATCTAAATATCGCAGCCGATACGTCGGTGGGTCGATGCTGGTACAAAAGCGCAGGGCGAATACTGGTCTTTGACGGCTTTACGAAAATCTGGTTGGTTTCATCAAACGAGCAGCAATTGCCGCCAATGAAAGCCGGCCAGGGGCTGGGGGTGGTTGATATCAAGGCCGAGCAGCATTTTACCAAACCCCCGGCCCGATATACCGAGGCGGGACTGGTAAAGGCCCTTGAAAAAGAAGGTGTCGGCAGACCAAGCACATACGCCGCGATAATAAGCACCATACAGGAGCGACGTTACGTCGAGCAAAAAGACAAAAAATTCTTCGCCACCGACCTTGGCGAGGTAGTTACCGACAAGCTGAACGAGTACTTCCCGAAAATAATGGACATCGCTTTCACCCGCCATATGGAAGAGCAGCTCGACAAAATCGAAGAACATCACCTCGACTGGCTTGGCGTCTTAAAAGATTTTTACGGCCCATTCAAGAAAAGCCTTGAGACAGCCCAGAAACAAATGAAACACGCCAAGGCGGAAATCACGCCCAGCGAATATGAATGTCCGCGGTGCGGTCAGCAGCTCGTTTACAGATTCGGCAAAAATGGAAGGTTCTTGAGCTGCTCAACGTACCCGAAGTGCACATTTGCCTGTCCCTGCGATAAAGAAGGCAAGATGGTCAAAGAGGAGCTCAGTGAGCATAAATGCCCCACGTGCGGTAAGCCGATGGTGCATAAAAGCGGCCGATTCGGGCCGTTCCTGGGATGCAGCGGCTATCCGGACTGCAAAACAACTCTTAAACTGGACAAGGAGGGTAATGCGCTGCCGCCAAAACCACCGGCTGAACCGACGGGGATAAAGTGCCACCACTGCAAAGGCGGCGAGCTGGTAATCAGGCAAAGCAAAAAAGGTCCCTTCTTGGGCTGCAACAAGTTCCCAAAGTGCAGAACTATTATCAGTATTAAACAATTGGACCACCTAAAACAACTACAGTCAGCCAAGCAATGGCCGCCTAAAACACTCGAGGAGGTCGACCAAATCCTCGGAAGAAACAAAAGCTAAAAAACCTCGATTTTCGATTCTCGATACTCGTGACCGTCGGACGAGCATCGGAACCAACTTTTGCGAACGTCAAAAGTCAGCCCGATTGTAAAAGAACGGCTAAGTGCCCACCTTTTGAAAAAACCACAAAACATAAAAAGTTGCAAAGCTGCTTTTCAACGCGTATAATAGTTATGGTATTCAAAACAATTGCCTTGCAGAGAATAGTGCAAAATGGATAAGAGAAAGCAAATCGAAGTAAAGCCGCTTGAAACGGTCGAGCCGATAGGCAAACGTGTCCTGATTCGCAAAGACGAGGACAAAAAACAAACGAAAGGCGGCATTCAACTGCCCGACAATATAGAAATCCCCACGATAACCGGCCGAATCGTAGCGATCTCCGCCGAGGTCGGAAACTCAACGGATATACCACTCCGTCAATACGATAAAGTGCTGTTCAATCCTAAAAGTGCAATCCCCGTTGACTTCGAAGGCGATAATCGCCTGTTCGTGGTCGAGGTCGAAAACGTTGTGGCAGTCTTTAGAAAATCATAAAAATCATTGTACCGGTACAAACTTAAGACGCCGGCGGTCAATGAGAACGGCGTGCGATAAAAAATCTTCAGATTCAAGCTTGCTTTTTCGCGGGACCGGTGCATATTTGTTAAAACATTTGTTTAGCCGGTGTTCCGGCAAGATGCTTGATGTGCCCTATTTGGAAAATCACGGCTTATGGCTGACAAAAGAAGAAACACCTCGTTTGCTAAAATAAAAAGGACTTTTACCTCAATATTGCCTGTCTGCGAAAGGCGGAAAGGTCAATGTGTTGGTTGTGGGGCGTGCTGCAGACTGCCTAATGTCTGCCCCTTTCTCAAGTGCGAACCCCGCACCAATCGTACCTCAGAGAAAGACTTATGCCTGCCGTCAGACCCGGTCGCCACCGCAAGCGGTCAATTGGTGCGGGGCAAATTTTACTGTTCTATCTACCCGATTCGACCGTTAAATTGCAAAAAATACCCACGAACCGAATCTGAGTTTATTACCGCAGATACGTGTGGTTATAGATTCGAGTGAGGTTGGTTTTGCTTTGTGTAAATACTCTATATGGGTATTTAGGATAGCACTGCAGCTTTGCCAAGAAACAGTGATGTTGTCGTGACAACAGCTCACCAGAACAGCCATTGCATATTTGTCTGCCTTTTACCAATAGCTTGTTATCGTGCCTGCTTCTTTGCACGACGTCTTGCAAAGACAAACATGCCACCCAGGACCAACAATACGCCTGTCGCGGGTTCTGGTACGTCTGCCATTCCATCATTGGCTTGCAAAGATAACAATACAGGCCCTTGCAGTCTCGGTCCTGCACCCCCGCCCATAATTGTTGCTGTCGGCCTGCCAAAATCTGTGGCACTGGGGGACAAACCACCGCCGGTAAAGTAGCCGCCGCCCCCGCTGGAAGGCAGGTTCTTGCTCGCAACCAAAGTGTCATTATTGATCGGCTCAAATACAGCAACAACTATCTTCGGTTCATCAAGATGAACAACGGTGTAGCTTGTCGTCGGATCGCTCACATCGCCCAGCCAGTAAACGAATCGATAGCCGGGTTTTGGAATTGCGGTCAAAGCAACCTCTGAATTGGGTGCATAGTGATAAATCCCTGTGCTTGGAGTGATTATGCCGCCTTGAGTTGGGGTCTGTTGAAGAAGAAGCGTAACACCTAACGATTGGCAATATGCCGGCGCAAGTAATCCGCCGGCAATAATTGTGATTGCTAATATTATGCCCTTGCATCCGATGAATCTCGGATCTCGCTGTTTCATCACGTCTCCCCTTGAGGCAAAATTTAGTTGCGTATCAACATCCCCAAGCTATCACAAATACGAACACCATTATTTAACCAAATTTCCCTGCAAAAGTCAAGTGTTTTCCAACTTCTTGGCCGATATTACTAAACAATCGACGGCAAATCGATTGTGGCGACCACCTAACAGTTTTATTATGGGCGAGGTTGCGGTAGAAGATATGCAGATTTTTTTAACCGCTTTATGCAATAAAAATCCGTTGCCCGCCGCCCCGCTTCGCCGGTCTCGGCTTGGCCGCTCGTCGGAGCGGAGCCAAGACGGGCGGGAACCGCGGGGGCAGGCTTGTTGCGGTGCACGCCCGATAAAATGCCTAATCTTTGACCGAATTGCCGGTTGAACCGGTAATTAGTCAATTGGTTAATTAACTACTCACCGCTCACCATTTAACTAATCACCAATTAGCTCTTGCGCACAAATCGGCTGATATTGCGAATCGCCTGCCGCAGACGCTGCTCGTTTTCCACAAGGGCGATACGCATATAGTCTTCGCCGTTTTCACCGAAAGCCCTGCCCGGAGCGATTGCAACCTCTGCATACTCCATCAGGTCTATTGCGAAGTCAATACTGCCCTTGCCCTTGGAATGTTCCTGCGGCACTTTTGCCCACACGAACATTGAAGCGCGCGGCTTTTCCACCGCCCAGCCGATTCTTGCAAGGCCATCGCACACCACATCCCGCCGCGACTGATACCTTTCGTTCTGAGCGATTATGTCCTCGTTACAGCTTCGCAGGGCAATAATACCGGCTATCTGTATCGCCTGGAATATACCATAATCGTAATAGCCCTTTATCGTGGCAAGGTAATCGAGCATATCTTTATTGCCTGCGACAAAGCCGATGCGAAAACCTGCCATATTGTACGGCTTGCTCATCGTAATAAATTCAACGCCGATGTCCTTCGCCCCTTTGACCGAAAGAAAACTCGGCGCTTTATAGCCGTCAAAACAGGTTTCCCCGTATGCAAAATCGTGAATGACCGCTATACCGAACCGCTTCGCTAAATCCACGACCGGCTCAAAAAACCCCTCGTCAACAGTCATCGCCGTCGGATTGTGCGGGAAATTGAGAATCAGCAATTTAGGCTTCGGATAAAGATTCTCACAGACCATCGCGATGTTATCTATGAATTTCTTATCGCAGCCGAGAGGAACTGATATTACATTCGCGCCGGCTAAAGCAACGGAGTAATTGTGAATCGGAAAAGCCGGGTCCGGCACAATCGCCGTATCTCCAGGCCCTAACATCGCCAGGCACAAATGGCTAAAGCCCTCCTTCGAGCCGATGCAGGCAAGCACCTCGGTCTCCGGGTCCAGTTGCACGTTCCATTTCTGCTCATATTTCTTTGCGATTTCTTTTCGCAGGCCCTTAATACCTCTTGATGCACTGTACCGGTGGTTCCGCGGGTCCTGCGCCGCCTGGCATAGTTTGTCCACCACGATTTGCGGCGCCGGGTCGGAAGGATTACCCATACCCAGATCGATAATGTCCACACCTGCCTGACGCTTGGCAAGTTTCAACGCATTCAATCGCCCGAACAAATAGGGCGGCAAACGCTTTATCCTCTGTGCCGGCTCAATCCGTCTGTTAGAACCGGATGTATCCATCTTAAACTCAGCCATAATCTTTCCCACAAATCAAAAAACCTTCTCTTTCAATACAATCGGATAGTGTACATTGAACAGATAAATTTTCAAACCATTTTTCACTCCGGCAAAAATTTGATTATGTGATAAACGTAAGCCGCTCTATAATTTACGCTTTGCATCTGTATTAGCCGAAAGCAAAAGATGTCAAAGATGACCATTAGTTAATGGAGTAAGCAAAAATGATTTATCCAGCTCATCAGCAAGGCAAGCTGGAACGAATAACCCGAAGGTGGTGGTTCTATCTGCTGTTTGTGCTATTGTGGTTTGTTGTTCCGCCATACGCGTCTAAAGGTTACAAGTTCCCAGAGGAGTGTTCAAATGTGATATATCACGTGCTTGGCAACGCGATCATTTACTCATATTCCGAACTGTTTCCTATTTTCAAAATAGTTCCTATTCTTCTTATCGTTTCGATTTTTATTTTCCGTAACAAAGTTACCCGCCTCTTTAACATCTATGTTGCCGTAAACTACGTTATTTTCGCGGTAGGTCAAAGCATAAGTGCGACAGAAAAATACGGCGTGGCAATATGCACCATCAACTTAGTGATGTTCCTTGCGGTTGCTGCCTTGTGGATATGGGAAGCTTTTGTGTTGCAAAATGATTTCATTCCAAGAAGACGCCCGACCTGGAAATACTGGGTTGTGCCTTTGGCAGTTCTGGCATTTTGGTATCCGATAAATCTGCGAACCGGCCAACCTGACTTTAATCCTATTTACATATTCACGTCGCCGGCAGGAGTGGCTTTTTGTATGATGACGCCGGTTTATATAGGCCTGCTTACTCTATATTGGCCGAGAGTCAACATAGCTACTCTGAGAGTAACCAGTCTTGTTGGGCTTTCCATCGGTATAGCCAACATGTTTACCAATTTTTTGGTAAGGCCAAGCGTAAATTGGTGGAACGGGGTATTGCACATTCCGCTACTTGTCATATCGCTGTATGGATTGGTACTCTCCCTGAAACACCCCCAAGCTGATAAACAAACTACTGAAAAAATTGAGCCAGCCCGAAACTAAAATCGCTTGACCAGACTAACCCCCATTGCCGGGCCATTGTTGCCTGCCATATAAGGCACCACCTTAAACCCCGCAACTTCGAGCTCTTTATGTTTTCCTGCAAAGGTATGGCCGACCACCCAGCCGAGAGTTGCCCCAAAAATAATGTCGCTGCCCCAGTGGTCACCCGAGTCTATCATTCGATAGCTCACAAGAGAAGCCACTGCATACGACGGAATGCCTACCCTCGGCCCGTAAAACTCATCCAATACAGAGGCGACCGTGAACGAGCTCGCGGCATGAGCGCTGGGC
>JAUXAL010000026.1 GCA_030619925.1 Phycisphaerae bacterium
TTGGTGAAAACAAACCCAATTCAAACCCAAACAAAGCCAATTTCCAAAAAGCCCAAATGAATGTAAACTCACTTATAACAAAGGATTACAGAAAAAATGACGCTTTCGCAGTCCAAAAAAACAAACCCAATTCAAACCCAATTTAAAAAGAGCCAAAATGGACGTAAACATCTATTCAACAAAGGATTATGAAAATGAACCACGCCTTCGGGCTCTGGGAAAACAAACCCAATCAAAGCCAATGTTGGTAGCTTGGGTAACTTGTTTGACCATATTGAAATTTTTGTCTTCAAGACAAAGTTAAAAATATTGATTTTGTAAGACAGGCTCGATATTCTACTTATAAATGAGGCTCTTCGGCTCATTCGATGAGCTCAGGTAAAAAACTTTTTCAGGAGATTAAAGAAAATGTTAGGTTGTCACATAGGACGTTGTTTTCAGGTAACGGTTGCAGGCGGCTCCTACCAGGAGGGCTTGACGTCCGTCATCCAGGGCGTTCCGCCCGGCATGTTACTGACCGAGCAGGAAATTTACGGTGACCTGCTTCTTAGAAAACCGGGGGCCGACGAACTGTCCAGTCCGCGAAAAGAGCCGGACCTTCCGATTATCTATTCCGGCCTGAACGCAGCCGACACCATCGAAAACGCCGGAAACAAGAACCACACCAACGGCACCCCGCTGGCGATTCTAATTCCCAACCTGGACCGTCATTTCATTCATATCAAGCAATACCAGGACACGAATCGCACACCCCGCCCGGGCCATGCATCCTATGCTTCGTTCATAAAATACGGCCCCGATGACGATGCCATCGGCGCCGGCATTTTCAGTGGACGCTACACCTCCACCATCGTAGCTGCCGGATATGTCGCCAAAAAAGTCCTGAAAAAATGTGGCATCGAAGTATTCGCCTATGCCAAAGAGATCGCCGGCGTCCGATGCCCCGACATCGCTACCGACCAGGCCTTTAAGTACACCAACGATTACAAAACAATGCGGCAAGACCTCGACCCGTTTTACCAGGAGGTTTACGTCAAAGGCCGTATAAATATGGAGATGAGATTTCTGGAAAAGACCAGAATATTAGCCCAGATTGAACAGGAAATTGACGCTATCCGTGATAAGGCTCCAAAGCTCATCCCCGCTGCGATTCAGGACAAATATGGCGTGCATCCGATAGTGAATTGTCCCGATATCAAAGCCGCCCAGGCGATGGTCGATGCCTGTAACCGCATCGCCGCCACAGGTGACTCAGCCGGCGGTGTAGTCGAAGTGGTTGTAACCGGCGTCCCAACAGGGCTCGGCGAGCCGGTTTTCTATAAACTCGACGGCGAATTGGGCAAAATGCTCGGCATTGGCGCCGTCAAAGGCGTCGAGGTCGGCGCCGGCTTCGCCGTCAAAGATATGACCGGCTTTGAAAATAACGACCAGATGCGCGCCGAAGACGGCAAAGTTGTTTTCGAGTCAAACAACGCCGGCGGTATAACAGGCGGCCTTACCACCGGCCAACCCATCATCGTCAGACTTACAGTCAAGCCTACACCAACTATCGACAAACCACAGAAGACAATCGACAAGTACACTCTTGAGAACAAGCAGCTGGCAGCTATCACCAGGCGCGACCCAACGATTGTGGCTCGCATATGGCCGGTCGCTGAGAACTACACAGCCCTGGTGATACTTGACCACCTGATAGCGCACTACGGCTACCAGACGCTAAAGGCCAAATGAAACATCTCCTTCCCTGATTGCAAAGTCTCTGGTATTAGCAGGGGGTTTGCGGCCGTAACGGCGGAGTTGCTTCGCTGTTAGTTGGCCCTCTCGATAGACGACCAGTCGGTCTTGTTGTAGTACAGGTCACGTGCCTGGACGCGGAAGCGCAGCCCTTGTCCTCTTCTGCCTACCTGGACAGTATAGAAAGTCTCAGTTTGCCAGCCGCTGCTGAAGCCGGCAGGCCAGACCCCGGGCGCGTCAAGGCATTCGAAGAAATACTCCACAACGCCACTTGCGTCCGTAGCTACTGCAGCCGTCATCTCAACCCAGTAATCAAAAGTGCCGTTGCCGCCATAGATTTCTCGGGGTGTTCCCTCGAAGCCGTTCGGATCCGTAGTCGTATCCCATTCCATAGGATTGGGCGTCGGAGCAGTAGTATCCGGAGGCACCAAGGTGGTGGCCCGAGCAACGACCGACCAGGCGGTTTCGTTCTGGTTGGGCGATTTGTCCCTGGCTTTGACCCTGTAGGAGTATTCAGTGTTGGGATCAAGGTCGACGTCCGTATAATTCGGCTCATCCAGCCAGCCGCTGTCGTTCCCGCCGGCGGATACGGACTCGAAATAATACTCTACGCCGCTGTCATCGTAAGCGGTCGTGGCTGTCATTGCGATCGAATTCGATGTAACCGCGTAAGGCTCAACTGCCCAGACGGGAGCGGGTGCCGGCGGCGTGGTGTCTTCTACACCGGCATAGCGGGTCTGTGACCACTCGGTTTCATTGCCCATTCCATCGCGCGTCTTTACCCTATAGCCATATTCAGCAGCAAAGGCAAGACCTCCGTCTGCATATGTCCGGCTCTTCCGCCAGCCGCTGTCGTGGCAATTGCCGGAGACACATTCGAAGTAGTATTCAACATCCCAGCCCCATGCATCGAAGGCAGTCTCAGCAGTCATACTGACTGATGTTCCTGACGTCAAATAAGGGACTATTTCCCACCTGCTCGGGTCAGGAATTGGAGCATCGGTATCTTCGACGAGCCAGCAATCAACGAAGGAAGCCAAGTCTTCGAAGTCAACATATGTATCAAATGTAATGTCTGAACCCCCGCACCAGCCGTCGGCGTCAGAACAACCCGCATCGAGCCATCTTGAAGCAAGCATTGCAAAGTCGCTAAAGTCGATGACACCGTCATAGACTAAATCGCAGAATCTGCATGCTTCTATGGTCGAATGATGGTAGCCCATATCAACCAGGCCTTTTTCAAGCACTTCATCGGTGCGGGTGGTGTATCCGCTTACTCTACCGCTGGGGATGATCGACCAGATCATGCCGAGATTGCCTGCGAGGTCGCTACCGGCATTGACACAAGGGCTGTTCCGCGACTGCCCGGCGACAGTTTGACTTAGATAGTAACCACCAAGCGGCCCCCTTGTAAACAGTGGGTTATCGTCGATATTTCCGGCACCCCAGTTGAGCACGCAACCATCGTCAAGCCAAACAGCAGGTGAGCCGGTCTTGATGTCACTGTAGGAGACGGTAAGGCTTGAGGGTCTTGGGTCAAACTCGAAGCCGGTCGCCACTGCAATTGCGTCCCCCTTTACGGCATAATTATTCCAGAAGATGCTGTCGGCAACTAAGCAGTCACTCTCGTAGGAGCAGTGGAAGCCGCCGCCGAAGCCGGTCCTGTCGGTTTCACCGAAGCTGCCCACAGCGGCGTTACCAACGAATGTGCAGTTGCCAACAATCAGGTCGACGTACCAGTTTGCAGAGACACCGCCGCCGTCTCTGCCGGCTAAGTTATTGGTTATCAGGCAGTTTATAATCTGCGGACCCAGCAACGCCTGGTTCTGATCATAGGCCGAAACTCCGGACAGATACACACCACCACCGGAGGTGTTGGCAACGTTATAAGTTAAGACACAGTCGCGAATCAGTAGCGGCGCAGAAAAGCCGTAGATTCCACCGCCCTGGCCCGTTGTCGCCGGGTCATCAGCATCAGCAGCAGCGATGTTGTACTGAATTGTAGAACCCATAATCGCTGTGGCCGTAGAATCGATACAATACACTCCACCACCGTGGAGGGCTGAATTGTACGCGATATTGCAGTCCACAACTGAAAAATCATTAGAATCATTGAGGTATATTGCACCGCCATATTCGCCGGCATCATTGCGCAATAACATGGTCTCGATAATTATTCCCGAGCAATTCGGGTCGAAATACAAACCGGCACCTCGCATTGCTGAATTGTCTGCGAAATTGCTGTCTGCAATGGTTATCAAGTCGTTGACATCACAATACAGGCCGCCGCCGTTTTGGACCGCCGAGTTGCTGCTAAATGTACATTCAATCAGCTCTGATATGCAGTTGGCATCGTAATATATACCACCGCCTATATCAGCCGAGTTGTCGCTGAAAGTGCAGTGGTTGAATACCGCAGCGCTGTTGACGTCGCAGAAGGCTCCGCCGCCGCCTATATCAGACGAACAGTTGTTGATTGTGCAGTTTATAAATGTCGGACTACTGTCGGAAGCGACATATATTCCGCCGCCACCATACTCGCCGGAGACACTGCAATCGCTGATAACAAAATTCTTAATGACCGGACTGGTGTTGACATCAACGTATATACCGGCGCCACCTTCGTCTGTGAGGCTGCCATTGATAACGGTAAAGCCGTCTACGACCGTATTAGCGTCTTCTCCGCTGTTGAAGATAAAGCCTCGGCCGGCTTGCTGACAGTCAATAATTGTGTTGGCAACAATGTTGGGGTCATCAGGATTGGTGCTGACCAGTGTAATGTCTTTGCCGCCTGTGCTGATGTCGCCGTCATAAATGCCGGGACCAACGATAAGTGTTTCCCCATTCTTTGCCGCGTCAATAGCCAGCCCGATAGCATCGCCTCCACCTGAGACCTCTGTTGTGCCCCGCTGCTCGAACTGGATCGTGAGGATTTGATCGGAATCCATTACCACTTCAAGGGTCTTGTCGATAGAGAATAAGACGTCGTTGACATCGTACCACCCTTTGACGCGATAGCCTGGGTCCGGTATTGCCCTGACCCTTACTACAGCATCCCGGTTATAAGTAGCGCTGCCGCTCGGTTCGACAGTGCCGTTCTCGCCCACTACCGTAATTGTCAAGTCTAACAGGTCGATGACATAATGGTATCCTATATCCACGATATCGGCGTCGTTGACCCCATCTATACGCGTAGTATATTGGTACATACCGATGTTGGGGCTGTTTGCAGCAGCACTTCCGGCATCAACACAGGGACTATCGGTTAGCTGACCGACAGCTTTCTGACTCAGATAATGACCATTGACGAAGAGCGGGTTTGCTTCGATGATACTGTTGAAGTCCCAGTCCAGGAAACAGCCTGCATCAACGAACACAGCATTAGGATCGACCCACTCGGCACCGTTAGGATCCCGCCAACCACTGATATCGGAGTATGAGACGGTAACTGTTGACGGTCTTTGGTCAAATTCCAAGCCGGTTGCGATGGAAATCTGAGCTCCATCATTGCCTAAGTTGTCCCAGAGGATGCTGTTAATGACGTCTGTATAGCTTTCGTACGAGCAGTATAGTCCTCCCCCGTATCCGCTGGAATTGGGGTCGTTGACGTCACCGGCGGTGTTGTTATAGATAGTAGAGTTGGATATAATCAATTCATTATGCCAATTGGCCGAAACTCCTCCACCGTCTCTGCCGGCGAAATTGTCGGTTATCAAACAATTCCCGAGTATTTTTTCCTTTGCCGCACCACCGGATAAATACACACCGCCGCCGGAGGTAAAGGCCATATTATACTGGATTTGACAATCAGCGATTAACGCCGGTATTGAAGAACAATGTATACCGCCGCCTTCACCGCCCGGTTCAATGGCTTGATTGCCTGTGATTTTGCATCCTCTGATCGTCGAAGCCGCACTGTCAACGCAATATATTCCGCCGCCGTTGAACGCTGAGTTGTCGGCGAAGTTGGAGTCGGTCACCACGGTGTTGCTCTGGTCCCAGTACAAACCGCCGCCGAGGGTTGCGTAATTGTCGCTGAAGTTACAGTCGGCAATTATCGCTGAGTTAGCGTCTACGGAACAGATTCCGCCGCCGTAACTAATGTAAGGACTCAGACGATAAGCTGGCAGAGCCGGGTCATTGGGCTCGTTGACGTCTTGCGCATAGTTACCGGTTATATCACAGCCGAGGAACACCGGTAACGAGCTGGACTCACAGAATGCACCTGCTCCGTAAACAGGAACCAGATAGCTGATTACTGGTTGCGTTCCGGTGGCACCCAGAGGGTTGTCACCGCCAATTCCACTCATGCCACCGACAATTGTGTTGTTGCTGAATGTACAATTTTCGAAGGTAATCTTACTACCGTTACCACAATATACACCGCCACCATAGGCGCTCTGTTTCCAGTACTCTCCTAAATAACCGCCGCCATAGCCACCGAAACCCGGGAACTCCGGGGCATCGCCGAAGTTGCCGGCGTCGCCGGCGTCGCTGGCAGTCGCCGAGCAGTCGTCAATCCGGCAGTTGGAAACAGTTGCAATAGCTCTATCGGCGAAGTATATTCCGCCGCCGTAAGCCCGGCTATTATAACCACCTATGCCGCCGTTACCACCAACACCGTTGTCGCCGGTTGCGTCACCACCATCTCCACCGTCAGCGGCATCGCCGCCAATAGCTGAACAGTTAACAATATTGCAATCGCTGATGGTGGGAGTACTGCCGTAACCGACATAGATTCCACCGCCGTAAGCGCCGCCGCCATCACCGCCGGTACCGCCGGTACCGCCGGCACCATTTTCGGCCCCGGCCCCACCATCGCCGGCGCTGCCAGCATTGCCACCTATCACATCGCAGTCATTGATTGTACAATTACGGATAGTCGGGCTGCTGTAGGGACCGCAATAAATGCCCCCACCAAAGGCGCTGCCGCCATCGCCGCCATCACCGCCATTATGACCGTAAACAAGAAGCGAAGAATTCGGGTCCTCAGTATCACTGAGGTCTCCCTGGGCGCCACCAGTATTCCCGTTGCTGGCGTTGCCGGCGGTGATCTGGGAGTTGGTAATGACACAATTAACAATAGTGGGACTGGCACCGGAATCGATGTATATTGCAGCACCCGAGATGTCGTAGCCATCGTAGCCATCATCGCCCGGGTCCGGGGGCGATTCCTGGTCAATTTTATACCAGCTGGCATTTGCGATTGTCAGACCGTTTAGAATGGTATCCGGGCCACAATCGCTCGAGAAAACTATGGCACAGCAAATATAACCTTCGCGGTCGATAATTGTCTCAGCGACGCTGCCTGGGTCGTCAGGATTGGTGCTGGTTATCGTAATAGCTTTGCCCGGAATGTTGATAGTTGCACCCCTATAACGGCCTTTGTTGACGATAATCACATCCCCATCACTTGCAGCATCAACCGCTTCCTGGATTGAGGGATAGTCACCAGGTACTCTAATGGCAGGAGGTTGTTCTATTATGGCAGTGATGATCCGGTCTGAATACATTGTTACAGTATTGCTAAGGGTGTAAGACATGTCGTTATCGGTGCCCACCCATCTGACACGGTAGCCCGGGTCCACCGTTGCCCTCAGCGTCACTACAGTGTACTTGTTGAACAGCCCGCCACTCGGCTCGACTATACCATGCTCGCCGACGACGTTTACAGTCAACTGATACCGGCCCTCACCGGTGGGGTAGTGCAAGCCCATATCGACTACACCGGTATCATTCGCGCCGTCGGAGCGAACGCTATATTCGTCGAGGCCAAGATTCACCGCCAAATCACTTCCCACATCGACACACGGGCTGTCCACCGGCTGCCCTGCCGCGGTTTGACTAAGGTAGTAGTACGGCTCGACAAAGAGCGGGTCAGCATCGATATTACCATTGAGCCAGTTGAGGACACGGCCCGGCTCGACATAGATAGCTTCCGGACCTCGGCCACCCTGGATGTCGCAATATGAAACTGTAAGGGTAGCAGGTCTGTCAATATAGAACGGCTCCTTATGGCTGCCGATTGCGATCTGGTTGCCATTGATACCGGTATTGCCCCAGAGGATACTGTCAATAAGAGTTGTTTGGCTTTCATAGGAGCAAGATATGCCGCCGCCCCTTCCGTGCTTGGGGTCGTGTGGGTCGGATGCCGTATTGTCAACGATTGTACAGTTGGAGATTCTCGGCGTCATAAACCAGTAGGAAACAACCCCGCCACCATCCAGAGCAGCCGAGTTTCCTTCGACCAGACAGTTTCTAATTATCGGCATGCAGGGGTCTCCACCGAAATACACACCGCCGCCGGAGCCGGAGGACGAATTACCGCTTATGAAGCAGCTTTCAATTTTAGCGTCAGACGACCAGCAGAACATTCCGGCGCCGCCGCCGTAGAAGCTGCCGCCAAAG
Source organism: Phycisphaerae bacterium (assembly GCA_030619925.1). Lineage (GTDB taxonomy): Bacteria > Planctomycetota > Phycisphaerae > Sedimentisphaerales > Anaerobacaceae > JAUXAL01. The sequence goes on from JAUXAL010000026.1 coordinate 8,143, forward strand.
CTTCCTCCGTAATCCATACTAATCCAGCGCCCTTTGGCTATATTGTCTATGATACCGCAACCGGTAATTTGCGGTGCGCCGCTGCTCCAGTACATACCACCACCATGGTCGGCGGTATTATCATTGATGACCGATTCGAAAATTGATACCTCCGCGTCGTCGCCGTGCCAGTACAGACCGCCTCCGAATGCCGCTTTGTTGCTGCCAAAGCGACTGTTGTTGATTGTTATCCTGCCACCGTGGTACCATTTTCCACTCATCAAGTCCAACCATCCGCCGCCGTATACTGCGCCTCCGGAGCCGTAAACTCCTATCGCTGAATTGCCGGTGAATCTGCTGTCGTTGATGTCCAGCAAACAATCGTACCAGCAGAACAATCCGCCGCCGTCGTTATCGCCCGAATTGTTGACGTAGTTGCAGTCATTAACCTGGATCGTGCAGGCCCCGTCGAAGCATTGGCCGCCTCCATCGTAGCCGGCCGAGTTGCCGATGAATTCACAGCGATTGAGTATGGCTGTGCAGTCGTCTTTATAATCTTCGCCGCCGCCGTCTTCGCCCCTGCCGTCAGTTTGTCTTGACCTGTTGTAGCTTATCGTGCAGTCGGTAAGTTCGGTTTTGCAACCAAAATCGTAGTAACTACCACCTCCGTAGCTCGAAGTGTAACTCCCAGCAAAGAGACCGTCCGAACCGTCTTCGCCGTCGTCTCCGTCTTCACCTCCGATGCCGCCGGCGCCGCCGTCGCCAGGGTCTTCTTCCCCGGGGCCGCCTGCACCGCCATCACCGCCTGCGCCGCCATTGCCGCCCGGCGCTTCGTTTGCACCGTTGCCGCCATCGCCACCGTTGCCGCCGGCGCCGCCGGCATAAGAATAAGTCGGAACCATTGTATTGGCCGTGCTGTAACTGATTATAGTATCCGACATGATAACTTCACAGTTTTCACTGTAGAATATAGCACCCCCCCATGACCTCGTGCCGTTTATACCCATGCTGCCGCCCTCACCGCCGTCACCGCCATTGCCGCCGGGCCCGTCTGCGCCATCGTCGCCGTCCTCACCATCCGGGTCGCCGCCGCCGCCGCCGTCGGCACCGTCTGCGCCATCGTTGCCGAGGCCGCCGTTGCCGCCACCCCCTCCGTAGTTGCCCAGTCCCTGCCGAGTCATGGAGTTCAAAATGGTACAGTGCCGTATTGTCGGACGGCAATTAGGGCCGAAGTATATCGCACCGCCCAAAGCTTCGCCGCCGCCGCCGCCTTTTCCACCAGGGCCGCCTGCTCCGCCATTACCGCCTAGTCCGCCTTCGCCGCCGGCGCCGCCATTACCACCCACTCCATCCGCTCCATCGTTGAACCCGTCTTGGCCGGCCTGACCGTCCTGACCGGGTTGACCGGGTTGGCCACCTTGGCCAGCCTGGCCGTCCTGACCCAGGCCGCCGAAGCCTCCATCACCACCGATTGCGCTGCAATTGATTATCGTACAGTACAGAATCGTCGGATTACTATTGGCATCGAAGTACATCGCGCCGCCATAGCCAACACCACCATTGCCGCCAGCATAGCCGGGCTGGCCATCCGCACCGTCCGCGCCAGGCTCACCGGGCAGACCGTCGGCGCCATCCTCGCCATTCATACCATCTATCGGCGCGTTGGGATCATCGGGATCAACCGCATTGTTCGGGTCGTACGTATCGGGATCTTCAGGATCGATTTCAGGCGGATCATCCAACGCCTCCTCGCCTTCCAGCGCTTCCAGCGGATCCTCCGGTTCATCAGGAGGATCAAAAATAAAGGTGGCGTCCTCACCATCCTGGCCTCGCGCGAGGCAGTCTCTGATGACCAGATGAGACAGAGTTGGGCTGCTCCCGTTAAAGCAGGAGATTGCTCCGCCAAGGGCGTACGCGCCGCTCTCACCGATCCCGTCCATATCGGGCGGCCCAATGGGACCGAGGTCACCCAAGCCTTGAATTGTAAAGCCATCAACGACAGAGTCGGGGCCTTCGCCGCTTTGGAAGACAAAAGCAGGCCAGCCCCCACTTACTATAATTGTAGCAGCAACAAAGCAGGGGTCATCGGGATGTTCGCTGGCGATGGTAATTGCCTTACCCATAAAGTCATAACCGCCATAGTAAGTACCAGCGGAAACAACTATCTTGTCGCCGTGGCTGTAAGCGGCATTGATTGCTACCCCGATGTCCGGATATTGTCCCGGCACGTGCAAACTCTTTGGTTGTCGGAACAGGACCGTAACATCCTTATCGGAATCTATTGTCACAGTATTTCTGCCGGACCAGGACGTATCATCATCGGTTCCGCTCCATCGATCAACAATGTAGCTTTGGTTGGGTGTCGCGATAAGTGTTACCACCGTGCCTTCGTGATAATACTCTCCTCTTCTGTGGCGGGGCGAGATTGTTCCGCGACCACCGATAACCTCGGTACGCAATCGATGCAAAGGAATCTCTTCAAATTCAACCGAAATAAAGGCATCACCGGTTATGGTAACGGTGTTGTTGGGCTCTGTCGATAAATCGTCATCGGTTCCGGTCCACGCCTTGATTCGATAGCCCGGCTCAAGATATGCTCTGAGCCGCACAATTTCGTATTGACGATAGGCACCCCTGTTGGGATCGACATAACCATTGGCCAGATTCGGGTCAACGGGCGCACCGCTGGCGTCTACCACAAAGACATATAGCTGGAAAAGCTCGGCCGGCAAAGCGAGGTAGTGAGCACCTATATCAACGACACCTGTATCGGTGACGCCGTCTGTTCTTGTCGTGTACGTATGCATCTGAAGGCTGGGATCAGTATCGGGGTCACCGAGATCTACACAGGTACTGTCGATAAACTGTCCAGCCGCGGTTTGGCTTAGATAGTAATCGCCAAGCGGCCCGGTTGCAAACACCGGCTCCAAATGAATGTTGCCTATACCACTGTCATCATCCTCGATACAGGAGTACGTAGCTGAACAGTTGTACAGGTCATCGCCGTTGCCCCAAAGGATGCAGTTTGTAATCACCGGGAAAGAGTCGCGATAAGCAAAGATGCCGCCATCTTTCGACGCACCAGGCTCCACAACAATAGTGCAGTTTGTAATAGTCGGCGATGAGTACTCCAAGTCAATTCCGCCGCTTTTATAAAGCGCTGAATTATTCGTAATTACACAATTGAATATGTTCGGGGATGCGTAATGGCACGCTATCCCGCCGCCGACGTTATTTGCGAAATTGTTGCTGATAAGACAGTTGCTAATTACCGGAGAAGCCTGCTCGCAATTTATACCGCCACCCATACCGGCGCTTCCTGAGGTTTGGTTATCGGCAATGGTGCAGTTTTTGATCGTCGGCGAACTGTCATAGCAATCGATTCCGCCACCGTAGTATTCTGCGAAATTATTGCTGATAATACAGTCCGTGATTGTCGGTGATGCCCCGTCACACCTAATGCCGCCCCCGTAATCGGTAATGCCCCAGCTGATAGTGAAGCCCTTCAGAACAGTAGCAGGGCCCTCACCGTTGACAAATCTTACTACAGAATCTTCACTCAATAAACCCAAAATATATGTGTTTTCAGGACTGATTGTCGTATCGCTCGGCTGGGTGATATCACCGCTGCGAAGCGTTATCGCCTTACCTTTAAAGTCAATGGTTTCATGAAAGAGAGTGTCGGCCTCAGCAATCAGCACATCACCGTCATTGGCATCGTCTATGGCCGCCTGGATAGAGCGGTAAAGATTACCTGGATCACTGCTATTTATAACTTTGCCTGATCTTCCAGTGGGGATTAACGTTAATGCCTTATGCAGATTAATCCGTCCACCTGAGAGACAAAGCCTGGGCGAGGCCAATACCGGTTCAACCGCCTTCAAGAGAATACCCTTTACAATTTTGGGTGGTAGCGACGGGTACTGCGACGAAACCAGTGCGCAGCCGCCTGAGACATGTGGCGCAGCCATCGATGTCCCGCTCAACGATGCGTAATCGGTAGAGATGCCATAAACCATCATTCCAACAGTCTCGTATGTCGGGGTCGTACTTAGGATGTCCGTGCCTGGCTCACCTACGTCAACCGAAGTCGCTCCATAATTGGAGAAAAATGACATTTGATCATCCTGATCCGTCGACATTACAGAAATGACGTTATCCAGGTCATAGCTTGCAGGATAAACGGGATTGAAATCATTGTCGTTGCCATAATCGTTACCTGCCGCAGCTACGAAAAGCAGCCCTGCATCTCCGGCATTTGCGATAGCGTCATAAAGAGATTGCGAATAGACGTACCCTCCCCACGAGGCGTTTATAATCTTGGCGCCATTATCAATAGCATACCCAATAGCTTCAACCGCATCACCAACAAGTAAATCGGGCAAAATAGCATGATCATCAGCGAAGACTTTCAAGGCCATAAGCTTGACATTCCAGCAAACGCCGACAATCCCCTCACCGTTATTGCCAACTGCGCCGATGGTTCCTGCTACGTGGGTACCATGAAAGAGCATGTCACAAGGATCGCCGTCACCGTCAGTCGGATCGTCTTTGAAGGCCCCGGCAAAATCATAACCATAAATATCGTCTACGTAGCCGTTGCCGTCGTCATCAACATCGGGCTCGCCATTTTGCTCTTCGGTGTTCACCCACATATTGTCCGCAAGGTCAGGATGGTTATAGTCAATGCCCGTGTCGGAAACTGCTACGATGATCTCGGGGTCGCCGGTGTGAATATCCCAGGCCTCCGGTGCGTCAATGTCGGCATCGACAGTACCGCCGGTTTGGCCTGTGTTGTCCAGCCCCCACATCTCGGAGAACCTGGGGTCATTAGGAATAACAAACAACCTGTACTTGTAGTTCGGCTCGGCGTACAAAACGTTAGCCGACCGGTTGAATTGGATAAGGGCATCCACAACGCTCGTGCCCTCGGGCAGCCCTACAACAGCCAGACCGGATACAATGTGGTCGTATTCTTTATCTACCTTGGCCCCGGCAACGATAAAATCTGAAATCGCACTTTTTATTGCACGAGGCCGCCATGGCCCCATTATAACCGGACCCTCCGGCAGCTGCGCACCTACCCCCACATCAGCAAAACGCACAATCAGTTCGCCTTGCCTATAAGCTGCGAGCTCATCTTGCGATAAGTCGTAAAATCCAAACCCGGGTAACTCGACTGCTCCCGCAAAACCAGCTACGGATAACAAAACCAACAAGCTAATCAGAATTTGTCGTTTCATTCTCCCGTTTCTAAAATTACCCTTTATTACTCATGAAACCGTCAATACTTTTAAGATACCCCCAACACGCCCAAACGTTACAAATTGGGTTTTGCAATGGGGACCCCAAAACACAAAATGCCGCCTTTGGGGACCCCACAAACGTGGGAACAATCGCAAAAAACCATAACCGCCTGAAGTCTAAAATTCGCCTTCCATTGCGGCAATTGCCTCAGCTTCACGTTCCTCCTGTAGAATGATCGTCGGTTTCACCAGTATCAGTAATATCTTATGGTCCTTTACCGAGCTGCGGTTACTGAACAGTCTTCCAATAATAGGTATCTTGCTCAATACCGGCACGCCTGCCTCTCTTTCAACCTCTTCAGTTATTTTCTGGCCGCCTAATAGTAAGGTCCCACCGTCCGGTACGCTCACACGCGTCATAACCGTCGATGTCTCTGTCTCAGGAAGCTGTACCTCGTAGGTCTGAACTTCTGTACCTCCTATCCCACCGACAATGGGCACTTCAACCACAGTTGTTCTAATCCCAAGAAATGTATTCTGATTGGTGATGATATTAAGCAATACATTCTTCTTGTCGTGAGTAATAATTGGGGTAATACTCAGCGAGCTCCCTGATGGTATATATATTTCCCGGGGCTGCAAACCGCCACCAACTCCCGTAGCTGTACCAGCCGCGCCCCCGGTCAGACCTACTGTAGTAACACCCGGCTGCTGAATAGGGGGCAATGCTATCGGTACACTTCTTGTAATGTTGAAGCTCGCAGACTCCCCGCTCATAACAGTGATCATCGGAGCAGTCAGAGACTTCGCATCTCTATGAGCCTGAGTTGCTCGCAGAAGGAATGAAACCTGTAAATCATCAAGTATGGAACCGTAACCTCCGGTAATCCCTACGGCTGCACCGATACCGCCCAAACTCAAAGGAACCTGTGTAGGCTCTGCTCGGGTAGCAGCAGCAGAATCTTGTTCGAAACTTATCTGACCCCACTTACCACCAAGGCTCCCCATGAAATCTACATCCAGGCCGATTTCTTCGAGGAAATTCTCAGTTACAACCAGATATCTGGCCTCGATAGAAACCTGATGTCCGAGCGCCTTACGCAGCTCTGTCAATAGTTTCTCAATTTCACTATGAACCTCACGGCTCGCCAGCACAGCAAGCTTCCTCGGCTGTTGAGTCGGATAAGGCGTTATGGTTCCCTCACCTGTGTCACTGAGATCAAACCAGCTTTCCGGCTCGATGGTCTCCTGAATAAGCTGTACCAGACTCTGTGCGTAAAAACCGCCCATCATGCCGCCGCCCATGCCGCCCATCATACCCATGCCGCCCATCATGCCGCCGCCCATGCCGCCCATACCGCCCATCATGCCGCCCATGCCGCCCATCATGCCGCCGCCACCGTAGCCGCCCATGCCACCGCCATAGCCGCCCATGCCACCGCCGCCGTAGCCGCCCATGCCGCCCATCATGCCGCCGCCGCCATAACCGCCGCCGCCACCGTAGCCGCCCATGCCACCGCCGTAGCCGCCCATGCCACCGCCCATGCCGCCCATGCCGCCGCCGTAGCCGCCCATGCCGCCCATGCCGCCCATGCCGCCCGTGCCGCCCATCATGCCGCCCATGCCGCCCATACCACCCATCATGCCGCCCATGCCGCCCATGCCGCCCATCATGCCACCCATGCCGCCCATTCCTTGATAGTTGGCTGGCTGGCCAACAAGGTCGGTAATGTCATAAACCCGAGGTTCCAGCTTGCTCGGAAGCGTTTCTATCGTTGCTATCGTAATTACTCCATCCCTAACAACGTAATCAAGCTCTGCAATAAGTGCGCTGGCGACCGCTTTTAATAAATTCTCCAATCCCGTCCCAAGCCGGATTTCCGGCAGCCCATCCATATTTATTTCCGTGCCTCGCTCGATCTCAGCTTCTTCCAGCAAATCACGCCAGAGCACCACTATCTTCAATGGCGGGTCAACAGAATTCTTTATTACCTCTATTGCGTCACTGATAGCTGTTGTCGGCGTCAATTCTGAAAGGTCAACAATTTGGTCTAATTGTTCATACACTGCCACGTCAGCCGGGTCCAGCCCGATCGGCTTATCGGGTTGCCTCGTCGGTTTCTCGATAATCTCCCGCCAATTCTTAGGATACGTAAGCTCTTCTGCGTACGGAATTCCGGACTCATCAGTTTTTAGCAGGATATCTGCTCTCTGTCTATCGCCCTCCTTCCGCACCTCTAATTGTTTCCGGAAGTAAATCATATCTTCCAGCGCGCCTTTCAGTCCCAGCGCCTCGTTATTTTGCGGGTCCAGCGCAAGCAGGCTTTCCAATTGACCAAGGGCCGCTTCATAACGCTGCTGTTCCTGATAAGCCAACGCGTTCCTCATCAACTCGGCCATTCTTTTCTGCCTCTCAATTTCCATCTGCTCTGTAAACTCTTGCTGTGCCCTTATCGCGTCTTGACGCCTCTGTTCGGCCAAACGCCGCATCATCTCATCCTGTCTCTGGATTATTTCTTCCATCAGTTGTCCTAACTCTCTGTTGTTCTTTTCCGTGAACTGATCGTCTCCAACGTCCAGCTGGTTGTCGTTCACAATCCGCTCAGCCGTCTCTACCGCTTCTTTCGCCTTATCGAACTGGCCTTGCTGTATGTACTTTCGCGCTTTAGCTGTAGCATCGCTGACAACTGCTGTGGTATGGCTTCGTAGGATATTCCTTCGCAGATTGATCACGTCGATGTAGCTGCCCTCGCTCGTTACCGGCGCACCGACCTTTGGCGGAACCACCTCTATCTCAACAAGATTTGGCTCAGCACTCCGGCGCTCAACAAGATTTAGCTCAGCAATCGCCTGCTCAATAAGACTTGGCTCAGCAACCCTCGGCTTAATAACCTCCGGCTTATCGACAGCCGCCACCTCACGCTTTTTTCCTTTTCCTGCGAGCTCTTGCGCGGCTCTTTCGGCTAAAAGCCCATCTATTTCCGCCACATAAATTACTATTTTCTTTTCCACCGACGCCGGCATTACGCCACTGGCCATGACTTCAACAAAACCGTTACGGGCCTTCTCGAGCTGACCGGTGTGGAAAAATCCTACGCTGCGGTAATAAAGCCCGGCGATTTCTTCTTTCCGCCCAGTCACTCGGTCGCCTGATTTCTTAGCTTCTTCTGCGCTTTTTGCCGGCTTGCCCGCGGCCAAAGGCTTTTTCTCTTTGACCTCTCCAGGATATGCTTTGGCTTCGGCTATCTGAATGCCTATCTGCCTGATCGCTTCGGCGACTTGTCCCCGCTCCCCTTGGGTCAAAAACTCATTATCTCTGACCCTCTCAAGATGTGCTTTGGCCTCGATCAGCTGGTCCTGCTTAAGCAATTCATTGACTGTCTGAAATGTCTCTAAGAGGCGTTTTCTTCTGAGTACAGCTCTCCGTGCTCTCTCCAGAAGCCCGGTCAGCTCCTCGCGCGCGTCAGCAGTCAAATATTCCTGGGACCCGTGGGCCATAAGGAACGCTTTTTCCGCTTCCTCAAACAAACCATTTTCATATAGTTCCTTCCCAACCCGAATACAGTCTTCGCCGACTTGGCGGAACATTTTCTGCGTATCAACCTCTTTATTTTCCTGCGACGGAGCCACTTCTGACACTGTTATTATCAGCAACAACATCGATGCCAGAATAACAGACAGAGACCTCCTGCCCAAAGGTTCAATCAAGAAACTCGGCTTGCTCAAAATAAACCTCCTGCCTACAAAAAAACCGCCCTCATAAGGAAACTTCTAACAAATCATCGTTACTTACAACCTCCGGTTCTAAGATAACATAAGAACAGGTTAGACTTATGATAACCCAGTCTATAAAAAAACATTTTTGTTTGCAAGAGAAAAATTTGATTTATGCCCCCTTGACCGATAATATTTTAATTATGGTTCGCCAAAGTGGAAAGTTTGGACAAACTGGGGGGAAAATAGTCACCTAAAAAGTGCTTCTTTTGTGGCCTTAGCAAGGCTTTCGAGAAGAAATTGTAGAATATAATCCTTCAAAACAAGCAATATGGCACGAAAACCTTTTGTTTTAGCTGTCGAAACCTCCAGCAGAATAGGCTCCGTTGCAGTAGCACTTGGCGAAAAGATACTCGCCGAAACCGCCTTTTCCGCACCCATCAGACATAGTGCAGAGATTTTTCCTGCCGTTCGTGGCCTGCTGGACCGCTTCAGCCGAGAACCAAAGGAAATTGAGCAGATCTACATATCTATCGGCCCCGGCAGCTTCACCGGCTTGCGCATCGCTGTGACTTTCGCAAAGACAATGCACCTGGCCAACGCCGCAAAAATCGTTGCAGTCGATACGCTCGATGTAATCGCCGCCAATGTAGTCAATCTCACCGCAAAGAACACTGTTCAAGACTCGAATCACGAGCGACCGACGACGAGCGAAGATAGAATCGCCACCATCCTCGACGCCAAGCGAGGCCAATTCTTCATCGCCGTTTACAAACGCAATACGAGCAACGGGCGACAAGCGACGAGTGGCCGAATCTGGCAAAAAATCTTGCCGGATTCCCTTATGACCGCTTCGGAATTCCTTGAGAAGTTCCGCGACAGCAATCAACTTATATGGCTGCTCGGCGACGGCCTGTTGTATTATAAGGACAAATTCAAAGCTCAAGGCGTTCACTTCTGCCACGAGAAGTACTGGAGCCCGCGAGCCGGCAAGGTTCACTCGCTCGGCTGGCAGAAAGCTTTAGCCGGCCAATTCGCCGACCCTGTAGCGTTACAACCACTTTATTTACGCGCACCCGACGTCAAGCTAAAAAGGCAATAACGCAAAATAATCAACCATCGATAATCAATAATCAATTGGAAGGCAGGAGCAGACTATGCAAACTCAAAGCAATCTACTGATTTTGAGTTGTCCGGCCTTTGGCGGGTCTTCGACATTTTGCCTTTTGATATTTGCTTTCTGATCCTTTCTCTGCGTCCATCTGAGGCTCTAAATCTCGGCAGATAATATCCGCTATACCCGGCATTTGGTGCGAAAAATACTTGGCTTCTTTATAAAGTCTTTGCCAAAAATTGCCGAAAATAGGGTGCAAAAAGCCTATAGTGTGTACAACAAGGCTGGAAAAGCGGTAAAAACAGAGGCAAAACTCAATTTACTAAGGAGGATTAAAAATGCCTTGGAACTTATTTGAAAGAATTATCAACGCCTTCAAACCTTCCAAAGAACCTGAGCAGGCACCTGAAGAACCACAGTCATGGCCCGAAGGTAGTACCGAATGGCCTGAAGGTGGTACCGAGCAGCAGGAAGGTTCGCAAGAGCCTTCTCCAAGCTTTCAAGAGACACCCGGGGGCACACAGCAAGACGAATGGCAAGAATAAGAAGATAGAAGAATCTGGCCATTACGTATTCATAAGGTTGTCGAAGTCATTGATGAGATAGCATCACAGGTGATTTCTTGACTCTCAACGGCGCTGTTTGAGCTGCCCGTGCGGCCTAGGACCGATAAGGGTTCAACGGCTGTAGCTGCGCCACAAGTGGTTCTTGCTACACAGCAACCCCAAAACCACAGCTTCAACACAAAACTTGTACCCGCGTAGGCGGGTATCCCTCGGCGACCTCTCTGACCTTTACGGTTCACAAAATAGCTGCGTCAATCCGTGTCCATTTTTTTTATGCCCCGCCCTGAGCGGATCTGCGATATCGATTATCTGGGATACAGAGCCCCCAGCTCCGCTCAGGACGGCGGTTCACTGTCAGTTTGGCGTGGTCGGCCTGTTTTCAATGCCAAAATTGGTATTTTTTCGGCCCCTAAATCTAACCCGGCTAAGCTTATTATCAATTTTTGCATTTCATAATTGCTTGTCAACAAGCTACTTACCGCAAACAGCTCAAAATAGCCCTTTGGCTGCACAAAAGCTGGTATATCTTTTGCACATTTGTATGAATTATGCGAAAATTAACGATTGAATCTTTCAGAAGGCAGACAATTTAAGGAGGCAAGCAATTATGGCAGTTAAAGAATTGGCATTTGAATCTGATGCAAGAGCCGGGCTGCTGGCCGGCGTGGAAAAACTCGCCGCAGCGGTAAAACCAACTCTTGGCCCAAGAGGCCGAAACGCCGTCATCGATAAAAGCTGGGGCGGTCCAACCGTAACCAAAGACGGCGTAACGGTTGCTGAAGAAATTGAGCTTATCGACAAAAACGAAAATCTCGGCGCAAAACTGGTAAAAGAAGCAGCAAGCAAAACCTCGAAAATCGCCGGCGACGGAACAACAACCGCTACCGTGCTCACCGAAGCATTGTTCAGAGAAGCCTACAAAAATCTCGCAGCCGGCGCTGATGCTATGGCTCTCAACCGCGGCATGCAAAGGGCAGCCAAGGTAGTAACAGACAAGCTTGCCTCTCTGGCAAAGCCCATCGATAGCACCAAAGCTGACGACATAATCAATATCGCCTCGGTATCAGCTAATAACGACGTAGAAATCGGAAAGATTATGGCTAAAGCCTTCCAGCGGGTCGGCAAAGACGGCGTTATCACCGTTGAAGAGGGCAAAAGCTTTGAGACAACCGTCGAGTTTGTCGAAGGGATGCAGTTCGACCGTGGCTATCTTTCGCCGCACTTCGCAACCGACATCGAGAATATGGTCTGCGAGCTGGAAAAACCGTTCATGCTCGTCTACGAGGAGAAAATCAGCAATGTTGCCAAACTCGTGCCACTTCTCGAGAAGGTCGCAAAGGCCAGAAAGCCATTGCTGATTATCGCAGAAGACGTTGAGAGCGAAGCATTGGCAACGCTGGTGGTTAACAAGCTAAAAGGTGTCCTGCAGGTCGCAGCCGTCAAGGCGCCCGGTTACGGCGACCGCAGAAAGGCAATGCTGCAGGACATAGCAATACTGACAGGTGCCGAGCCGATTTTCAAAGATCTGGGAATCGAGATGGAAAACATCAGCGTAAGACAGCTCGGCCGGGCCAAAAAGGTAACCATCGATAACGACAATACAATTATCATTGAAGGCGCAGGCGACCAGGAGGCTATCGCCGGCAGAATCAAGCAAATAAAGGACGAAATAGAAGTTACAACCAGCGATTATGACCGCGAGAAACTACAGGAGCGGCTGGCCAAACTAACCGGTGGCGTCGCTCAAATCAACGTCGGCGCCGCAAGTGAAGCGGAAATGAAAGAAAGAAAAGCCCGAATTGAAGATGCCCTCCACTCCACCAGAGCAGCCATCGAAGAAGGTATCGTGCCCGGTGGAGGCGTAGCGCTAATCCGCTGTATCGATGCAGTCAAGAAACTAAAACTTAAAGGCGATGAACAAACCGGTGCCGATATTTTGGCAAAGGCGCTTACAACGCCCTGCTACTACATTGCTGACAACGCCGGAGCAACTCCAAATCTCGTGGTCAACAAAGTCGCAGAAGGCAAAGGCGGCTTCGGCTACAACGCCGACACCGACAAATACGAAGACCTGCTCAAAGCCGGCGTACTTGACCCGGCAAAGGTTACCCGAATTGCTCTGCAAAACGCCGCAAGTATAGCCGGCCTGCTGCTGACGACCGATTGCCTCGTTACCGAAAAGCCGAAAGAAAAGGAAGAAATGCCGCCCGGAGGCCCAGGCATGGGCGGCGGCATGGGTGGCGGCATGGGTGGTATGATGTAAGCAAGAAAACCTGAACGGTTTTTATCACCCTGTATTCCATAATAAGGCAAATGAGAATTAAAAAGTAGAACCAAAATAGAGAAGGAGCCAGTTATGAAACTTAAACCCTTGGATGATAGAGTCGTAATCAAACAATCAGATGCCCAAGAGAAAACGACCGGCGGTATCATTCTGCCGGACACCGCAAAAGAAAAACCACAGATCGGTAAAGTAATAGCCACAGGGCCGGGTAAACTACTTGATGACGGCAAACGAAGCAAAATGTCTGTAAAGAAAAAAGACGATGTTATCTATGCCAAATATATAGGAAGCGAAGTGGAAATCGAGGGGGAAAAATATGTTATCCTCAAGGAAAGTGATATCCTGGGAATTGTTGAAAAGTAAGAGAGACAAACCAGACAGAAGAAGCTAAGAAAAAAACACAATAGTCAATAGTAAATAGTCAATTATAAGAGGTAATGGAAAATGGCAAAGCAATTAATGTTTGACGATATAGCACGAACACAGCTCAAAGACGGCCTGTCACAATTGGCTAAAGCGGTGAAAGTTACTCTCGGACCAACCGGCAAAAACGTCATCCTGCACAAAAGCTGGGGCTCTCCAAAGGTAACAAAGGACGGCGTCTCGGTCAGCAAGGAAATCGAGCTGCCCGAACCATTCAAGAACATGGGCGCAAAGATGGTCAACGAGGTCGCCAGCAAAACCTCCGACGTTGTCGGTGACGGAACCACAACTTCAACTGTGCTGGCACAGGCAATCTACACCGAGGGTCTAAGGCACGTAACCGCCGGCGCAAACCCGATGGCCATCCAGCGGGGAATCAGCAAAGCCGCCGAAGTTGTCACCAAATTCATCCAGTCGGTCAGCGTTCCTGTAAAGGGGCACAATGATATTGCAAAAGTGGCGACTATCAGTTCAAACAACGACGAAAAAGTCGGTGAAATCTTAGCTAAGGCAATCGACAAAGTCGGCAGTGAAGGCGTTATCGAGGTCGAAGAAGGCAAGGCAATGCAAAGTGAGCTCAACGTAGTCGAAGGTATGCAGTTCGACAAGGGCTACATATCCCCATACTTTATGACTAACGCCGATACCCTCGAAGCGGTCCTTGAAGACGCCTATATCCTGCTGCACGAAAAGAAAATATCGAACGTTCGCGACCTTATTCCGCTGCTGGAGAAAGTCGCTCAAGTGGGCAGGCCTCTATTGATTATTGCAGAAGACGTCGAGGGCGAGGCACTGGCCGCACTGGTTATTAACCGGCTGCAAGGCATCTTGAAGACCTGCGCGGTCAAGGCTCCCGGCTTCGGAGACCGCAGGAAAGCAATGTTAGCCGATATAGGTATCTCGACCGGCGCGCAGGTAATTACTGAAGATCTGGGCATCAAGCTCGAAACCATCGAGCTTTCGCAATTAGGCCAGGCCAAAAAAATCGTTGTGGACAAGGAAACCACGACGATAATCGAAGGGGCCGGCAAAAAGAAAGACGTTGTCGCCCGCTGCAATCAAATCCGCAATCAAATCCAAAAGACAACCAGCGACTACGACCGTGAAAAACTGCAGGAACGCCTGGCGAAACTGACCGGTGGAGTTGCCGTCATCAAAGCAGGCGCCGCAACCGAAACAGAAATGAAGGAGCGCAAGGACCTTCTGGAAGGTGCACTGCACGCGACAAGGGCGGCAATCGAGGAAGGCGTTGTCGCCGGCGGCGGTATCGTGTTCCTGCGTGCCATCCCAGAAGTGCAAAAGGCCAGAGCAAAGGCAAAAGGTGATGAAAAAATCGGCTTTGACATTGTGATAAATACGCTCAAAGCGCCAACTGCGCAGATCGTGGCCAACTCCGGCGACCAGGGCGACGTGGTTGTTGCTCAACTTCTTGAAAAACTCGAAAAGAGCAAAAATCTCGGCTACGACGCCAATACCGGCCGGTTCGTTGATATGTTCAAAGCCGGAATTATTGACCCTGCAAAAGTTGCCAGAACCGCATTGGAAATGGCCGCCTCTGTAGCAGGTCTGATGTTAACTACCAACGTACTGGTAACAGAGTTAAAAGATAAAGACGAAGAGCCAATACCCGGATCGGTAAGATAGGCAGTTTCAAGTGCCTAAAGTTCGAAGTGCCTAAAGTTATGAATTATTTTTTTCACTTTAGGCACTTTAGCTCACTTTACGAGATTATGGCCAAACGGGATTATTACGAAGTTTTGGGGGTAAGCAGGAATGCCTCCGCCGATGATATAAAACGCGCATACCGGCGTACGGCGATGAAATATCATCCGGACAAGAACCCGGACGATAAACAAGCCGAGGCCAAGTTCAAAGAGTGCGCCGAGGCCTACGAAGTCTTAAGCGACCCCGACAAGCGGAGGCGTTACGACCAGTTCGGACACGAAGGTCTCCGCGGAGCCGGTCTGCACGACTTCTCCCGAATGAACTTCGAAGATATCTTCAGTATGTTCGGCTTCGATGATTTCTTCAGCGGCATCTTCGGGACTCGAAGCAGAAGATCAAGCCGGCGGGCTGGGCCTGCACGCGGGTACGATTTGGAAACCAGCGTCGAACTAACGCTCAATGACATCGCAAAAGGCGCCG
Organism: Phycisphaerae bacterium; assembly: GCA_030619925.1. Lineage (GTDB taxonomy): Bacteria > Planctomycetota > Phycisphaerae > Sedimentisphaerales > Anaerobacaceae > JAUXAL01. Next base: position 23,614 of record JAUXAL010000026.1, read on the forward strand.
AAAAAACCATCGAATTTACCCGCCAGGACATATGCCCCGACTGCAACGGCAACGGCTGCGCCAAAGGAAGCACACCCGGCCGATGCACAACCTGCCGTGGAACCGGTCAGGTCGCAAGAGGAGGCGGCTTCTTCCAGATGGTCTCAACCTGTCCGCAATGCAGAGGCAGCGGACAAGTCATTACCAACCCCTGCAAGAAATGCAAAGGCGCCGGCAGAGTCCCCAAGAAGAGAGTCGTCAATATCAAAATCCCGCCGGGTGTCAACGAAGGACAGGGTATAAGAGTCGCCAGCGAAGGCGAACCCGGCCGAAACAATGGACCAAGAGGCGACCTCTACTGCTACGTCAGGATAAAACCACACGAATTTCTGCAGCGCGACGGAAACGATCTTATCGCCGTTGTGCCCATAAGCTTTACACAGGCCGCTCTGGGCGCGACTATTGATGTGCCGAGTCTCAACGGCACACGTGGCCTGAAAATCCCGCCAGGGACCCAGTACGGAAGTGTTTTTAGAATAAAAGGCCAGGGTCTGCCGGATATAAGAACACACCGAACCGGCGACGAGCTTGTGCAAATTACTGTCGAAACACCAGCGAGGTTAAGCACAAAGCAACAAGAACTACTTAGAGAATTCGCGAAAACTGAAAGCAAAACCGTTTCCCCAAAATCCAAAAGATTTTTCGAGAAACTGAAGAAACATTTTGGTAACAATTGATGAAACAAAAGAGAACAGAAAAAACAGAAGATTCGCAGAAACCAAAGAAGAGCGAGCTGGAAGAGCTTCGCGAGACAATAGAAGGTTTGCAAAAAGAAAAAGACGAGCTTTTTGCAAAATTGCAGCGAGTCAGTGCCGACTACGCAAACTTTCAAAAACGGGCCCCCAAGCAGATCACCGATACTATTTCCTATGAAAAGGAAAAGATAATAAAAACACTGCTGCCAACTCTGGATAATTTTGAACATACGGTGCAAAATGCACACTCAGCCGAAAATGTGGACGTGCTTGTCAAGGGCATCCGGATCATCTACGACCAGATGCTCGATATCTTGAAATCGCACGGCGTAGAGCAGATAAAGGCATTAGATGAAAAATTCGACCCCGCTCTGCACGAAGCAATGATGCAAAAGGCTGAGCCCGAGAAAGCAGATAATATTGTGCTGGAAGAGTTTCAAAAGGGATACAAACTCAATAGCCGAGTTATTCGGCCAAGCAAAGTGATTGTCAATAAGCTGACAGAAGACGGAAAGCAGAAGACAGAGGACGGAGGACAGAAGACAGAGGACGGAAGGCAGAAGACAGATGACGGAAGGCAGAAAACAGATGACGGAAGGCAGAAGACAGATGACGGAGGACAGAACATAGAGGACGGAACCGAGATAGAGTAGCTGTAATGCCTACTTATGATTATATATGTGAGAGTTGTGGATGTGAGTTTGAGCAGTTTCAGAGTATAACAGCCAAATCTCTGCGCACGTGCCCGAAGTGCGGGAAAAGAAAACTGAAACGGCTAATCGGTGCCGGAGCCGGGGTAATCTTCAAAGGCTCCGGATTCTATCAAACCGATTACAGAAGCGAAAGCTATAAAAAAGCTCAGGAAAGCGAGAAAAAGACCACCGACAAAGACACCACAAAAAAGAAAACTGAAACCAAGACCAAAGATTCAAAGCCCAGCGAAAAACCAAAACCTGCCACAAAAGACAACAAGAAATCAGTGTAGCCACTTCACTTTATCAGTTTGGCAATTTGCTTGAACCTTTCATGCTCCGCAGTTTTGAGAAGCTCAAACAATGCCATCTCAACACAACTGATATTTATTCGGTCAGCGGCCATTCTCTCAAGACCAATCTGCTTGTTTTCCAACGTCCTTGAAGAGACAGCGTCTGCAATCACATCCACATAATAGCCTTTTCGGAGCAAATCCACCGCTGTCTGATAAATACAAACGTGGGCTTCTATGCCGCACAGCAGAACCTGCTGTCGAGCTAATTCGTTTAACTTGGTGTTGAACTGCTCAGCGCCACAGCAACTGAAAGCCGCCTTGTTCAGCGGCTCATAGCCGGTCAGAAGCTGTGCTATCTCGGGCACTGTCGGCCCAAGAGACCCCGGACACTGTTGACACCATAGAATTGGAATATTGAGGATTTTGGCGGCTTTGATATACTCGATGCTCGATACTCGTCGAGAATCAAGAATCGAGAATCCAGGATCGAGAATCTCTCTGGTTGTCAGTCCTGATTCGGCCCGCGTGCCAAACTTGTCTGACGACAGTCAAGAATCATCAATCCATTATTCGCTGCCTGCAACCACAATAACCAGATGCACCTTTTGTTTATCTTCGGCTCGGCCCGCCGGTTTCTTAGTCGTCCTCTGGCTCGAGGTCAAGACCGGCTTGGGTATAGTTATCAAATGGCGGCTTCCATCATCTATGGCAGCTAATATCTCTCTGCCCGGCAGACGCTCGGCTGTATCGTTCAACAGCGCGAAATCTCTTGCCACCTCGGTACGCCTCTGCAAACTGTCCTGATTGACAATCTCGGCAATCTGCTCAGCGGTAACTGCGTTAACTACTACTTGTCTGCCAAAGGCTTCAGTCTCAACAGACAACGTTGCCGAATCGAACTTCTCCCAAATGCTGCCCAAATCAGCCAAGAGCAGATTCAAGCCGTCCTGGCTGCAACGCAAAGAATAGACGCTTTTGTCTTGCTGGCGTGCCGGGCTAATGGAAACTGAAAGGCCGTTATCCTCAATTGCTCTGTTGATAAATGCGTCAACAGCAACCAGGGCACTTGTCTTCAATTCAAGCCTGCCGTTAAATTCCACTGCCACCATTCGTGGCTTGGGTCTTGCCGCCTCAATTTCTCCGGGGAGCTCCCGAACTTCGAAAGCAACCGGCCCCTCCAAGACCGGTTCAGGAGCTAAAATTGTATAAACTACCGTCGCCAAAACAGCTACCAGTCCAATCATAGCAGCGGCGGCCATGACCTTGCGAACCAGCAAATGTCTCGCCCCCGCCCGCTCGTCAAAATCTGACCCCTGCTCACCCAGCAGCGTTCTCTTCTCCAGTGAAGCTTTTACATCCTCCAATATCTCATCCGGAGCCTCGGCCACAGGCAGAGAGCTCACTAACATCTTACACTTTTGCAGCTGCCGCAGCCGCTGTGCAATTTTCGCATCATGTGCCATCAGCCGCTGAACCTCGGTCTGCTGCCTGGCTGTCAGCTCTCCGTCAATGAAGCTATTCAGCAGCTCGTCGATTTCTGGATTTTCTTTCATTACAAAATGGCCTCCAAAATCTGTCTTAGCCTGCTTCTGGCCCGACTCAATCTACTTCTAACCGTGCCTAACTTGATATCCAGCACCTCTGCAATCCGGGCATAACCCATACCCTCGATATCCCGCAAGACAACGACGGCTCTTTGTGCATCATCTAATTTCATCAGCGCCTCAACGGCTATCTCACACATCTCTCTATTCTGAGCCACCACTGCCGGCTCCAATGAACTATCATCGCTTAGAAACTGCCTCAATAGCTGCTTTGCCTGGCTATTGTATTGAACTTGCTCGGCATCCAACGATCTAAAACCAAGCTTGACGTTTCTTCGGCAATAATTTAAGGTCAGATTAACGGCTATTCTAAAAGCCCACGTATAAAAACCGCTTCTGCCCTCGAATTTATTTATATTCTCTATTATTTTGACAAATGTTTCCTGCGTCAGTTCCGCGGCATCGTCTGGGTCTGCACATATTTTCAATATGACGTTGTAGATGCGATTCTGATACCTGAGTATAAGCCGCTCCATCGCCGCAGAATCGCCCTGCCGGCACTGCTTAACCAGCACGACCTCATCGATGTTGATACGCCTATTAGAAGCGTATGCATCCATATTTGCAGCTTCTGTCACAGCTTTTCTCCTCAATTAGACCAACATTACCCCAAAAAGTTCCTATAAAAAATAAAGCAAAAATGAGGCTGAACAGCAGGATATATTCGCAGATTAAGGCTTTTTGGTCAAAGTTTTTCTTACCGGACGTTTCGTTGGTGATTTATGTTGAATGACAACTGAATAATATGCCTCACTGAACTTTTGGCATTTCGTTACACAGTACGCAACGGGGTTTCCCGTGCGTTATACGCTATATGCAATACGTTATTTTGTGCGTTTAAGGGCGAATTCAGCCGAAAGCCGCTTGCCGCTTGGGCACAGACATGTTGCCTGTAATATGTAGCTCTGGTTGCCCCCCGGCTCGAAAGGCAAATTGAACTCGTAAGCCCTCAAAAAGTCCCGCCAGTGGTCGTTATTTTTAACCGGATCGGTTAAATCAATATCCTGCCAAATAACGACTCTTTTACCCTTCGGCTCAGACGAACGCAGAACTCTTTCATATAATTCAAAACGAAATACGCCGGGCGACTTTATCTGAGAGCCAAACGAGTCTGACAAACTAACGTAAAGATTTATTTTAGCCTGTTGGGCATCGCCAACGTCAATAAATTCAGTTAACGGAAGAATATTGATCTTCTCCGAGGCATAACGAGTATAAGTAGAAAACCTGTTAAAACTGTTATCAGCATCAGCGGGCAGCTCAGAACGTATCGGCGGCTGTTCACAACCGGCCTCGACCAAAAGAAATATAAAGAAAAATACCTGCAATACTACGGCAACTACTCTCATATTATAAATCCCCATCGAGTATATGGCCGAGGCGGTATTTTTTGGTTCGCAAATAGTCGATGTTGTGCTTGCTCGGCTCAGCCTTTAGAGGTATCTGCTCAACAACCTTTATACCATAAACCTCAAGGCGACTAATCTTCTTGGGATTGTTGGTCAGTATGCGTATTTTCCTCAGTCCCAAATCGCGACAGATTTGAGCACCAATCCCATAATCGCGTTTGTCAGCCATAAAGCCCAGCTGCAGATTGGCCTCAACAGTATCAAGGCCCTGCTCCTGAAGTTTATAAGCCCGCAGTTTGTTGGTCAGGCCGATGCCTCTGCCCTCCTGCCGCAGATAAACCAAAGCGCCTCTGCCGACCTCTTCAATCATCTTCATCGCGGTTATCAACTGGTAACCGCATTCGCATCGCTGCGAATGAAACAAGTCACCGGTCATACATTCCGAATGCACCCGCACCAGCACCGGCTCATCGAGCTCGATGGATTTGCCATTCTCATCGAGCTGTCCAACACCACCTTTGCATAATGCCAGATGCGGCTCAGAGGAACTTATGCTCTCATAGCCAATCAGCGTAAATTCCCCGTAGTCGGTAGGCAAATTGACGCACTCAAGGCGCTTGATCTGGCTCTCACGCTGCAGCCGATATTCTATGAGCTTGGCAATTGAAGCAATTTTGAAATTGTGCTTTTCGCAGAATTTCAGCAGTTCCGGCACTCGTGCCATCGAGCCGTCTTCATTCATAATTTCGCAGACAACACCGGCCGGCTTTAGACCCGCCAACCGCATCAGATCAACTGCGCCTTCGGTCTGTCCCGCTCGAACCAGCACACCACCTTCACGAGCACGTAGTGGAAATACATGGCCGGGACGAACAAGGTCGCTTGGCTTAGCGTCATCTGCAATCGTTGCCTGAATCGTCTGTGCCCTGTCAGCGGCGCTGATACCTGTGCTTATGCCTTTGGCCGCATCAATACTAACCGTAAACGCCGTTCCGAAGCGGGCCGTATTATCAACCGTCTGCGGATACAGACCCAGCGAATCACACTTCTCAGCCGTTAGCGGCAGACAAACAAGACCGCGACCGAACTTGGCCATAAAGTTAATAATCTCGGGCGTTACCTTCTCGGCGGCGCAGACCAGGTCCCCTTCGTTCTCACGGTCTTCAGCATCAACCAGAACAATCATTTTACCCTGTCGAAGTTCTTCGAGAACTTGCGGTATTTCACTAAACTTTACTGCCACGTTCGTATCTCGTATTTGACATCCTGTGTTTCGCCTTTCGAGTCGTGGGTTGCCGGTTCTAAATACTATTGTCTAACGACTATTGTTCGCCAAATCCCGTTCGTATTCCTCAATATAGCGACTTCCGCAGCGGATGTAAATAAGAGTCGCCAAAATAGCACTTCCCGCAGCCGACCACCAGAGAACCCGCAAGAACCAAATCCAGCCGGGCAAAAAACTCGAAACCTCAGGAGCAATCAGGATTCCGGCCACCATTGACAGCTGCAGGACGGTGGCAAGCTTGCCAATAAACACAGGAGCGATGCGAATCTGCGAAGTAATAAGATAAACAATGGTAAAACCGATGAGCAAAAACAAGTCCTTGCCGATTATCAAAACCACAACCGTCGGCGGCAGTAAAAAATCCTCAACGTGCCCTCGCTGCGAGGCCAACAGCAGGCACGCACAGGTCATAAGCAGCTTGTCCGCGAGTGGGTCAAGAAATGCACCGAGCTTTGTAATCTGTTTTTTCCTGCGAGCCAAATAGCCGTCAAGGGCGTCACCAACTGCCATAGTTAAGTAAATAACAATCGCACCGTACCGCATTGCGTTCCGTGCGGCGCCGCTAAGTACGGGGTCATTTATCTTCAACATAAAGCTGACAAAGGGAATTATCAACAATATCCTCAGAATCGTAATGCGACTGGCCCAACTTAGCTTCATAGCTTTGCCATTTACTATTGACTATTGACGACCAATTATTGCCCTTTGAATCCTAAATACACTGCTCACTTTAGCCGGCAATGACAGCGGTCACTTCCTTCAATTACAGTGGGGACTATATTAAGCGCCAAATTGCTGTTTAGCAAGAAATAGATTAATCATGCAAAAAAATGCATCCCGGCCCACCGCGATTCGGGTCAAGACGCCTGTGAACCGGCAATGATAGCAGTCGTTCGCTTAAACTCCATCGGTGATTATATCAGTCGGAAAAATCCGGATTACCAAGAGATGGTTTAGCCAGAGAGAAAGAATGGAGTAATCGTTAATTTTGTATCACACTGGACTTCGCTGCAAGGGTTATTCAAAAATTACATCACTGAGCCGGGTGAACCAATGGCGTATAAGCTACCACTTGTCCTTCTCAAGGCCGAGGCCACGGCCGGGATGCTCTTTGGGTTTACCCTTGCCCTTTCCTTTGCCTCGAAGACCCGGAGGAAGCGCCTCTTCGGATACAGACTCCCACTGACCATCAATATGGACGCCCACTTCCCAGTGTAGCTCGCCAAAGCGGTAATAGTGGCCTTTGAAGTAGAAATGGTCGGGAAAATCCACGACAACGTAGACGCCGAGCTCGGAGTCGTAAACGAGCTCCACGCCTTGGTGTTTGTGGCGATACCCGTGCGCAGGAGCATGCGGGGGAGGTCCATGTCCGTGTTTGCCGTGCGAGCCTATGCCAATTGTCAGGCTCTCGCACGAGACAAGCGTGAGCGTCGCGCAAACTAAAGCAACCGCTAATAAGGATGAAACGCTAAACTTCATAGTTAAGCCCTCGTACCAACTGACTAATCTGTAACCAGCGAAAACTCCCGATATCACGATAAAATATAGCACAAACCCAGAGCGAATCAATAAATTACTGCAAAAAGCAGAGTGTTGTCAACGCTCCATACCCGATTAGAACACCCTCCGCAATCAGAATATTTTGCCGGCTTAATTTACTTGACAGAAACTTACACTGCGATATAGTTCTGAAGGTTTATTGATACTTGCAGTTTCTTACGCAATACGACATACGCACGACGAAAAGATGGTTGTTCTGAATGTCAATATCGACCACGTCGCGACCGTCCGGCAGGCCCGCAGGACCGATGAGCCGGACCCTGTCTGGGCAGCGGTGCAGTGCGAATTAGCTGGTGCAAACGGAATTACCATCCATCTGCGTCAGGATAGACGCCATATCTGTGACCGCGACGTCAGATTGCTAAAGGAAACGGTCGCGTGCAAATTGAATCTGGAAATGTGTATGGCCGGCCCCATAGTCAGAATCGCTGAACAAATTAGGCCCGACCAGATAACCCTCGTACCCGAAAAAAGAGTTGAGCTGACCACCGAAGGCGGCCTCGATTGCGTCAGGCATAAGAAACGCCTGCTTCAAGTCGTCAAAAGAATGCACAAAAAAGGCATTCTGGTAAGCACCTTTATTGCACCCGACAAAGAGCAAATCATCGCTTCCGCTCAGACCGGCTGTGATGCTATCGAACTGCACACCGGTATGTACGCAAACGCCAAGACGCAAAGAGCAATCAGAAAAAGATTAACCGAGCTGGAGCGTGGCCGCGACCTGGCAATGGAAAACAAGCTGGTGGTTCACGCAGGGCACGGCCTGACATATCGTAACATCGCCGACGTGGCACGCATCAAAGGCCTTTGTGAGTTCAACATCGGCCACAGCATTGTAGCACGGGCGGTCTTCGTCGGAATAAGGCAGGCAACTGCTCAAATGATAGAGTTGATAAATAAAAGTGAGCTAAAGTGAACTAAAGTGCCTAAAATGAACTAAAGTAAAAAAATAATCCGTAACTTTAGGCACTTTACACTTCAGGCACTTTCATGTAGGAGACTAAAATGTTTACAGGGGCAATGGTGGCGTTGATAACGCCTTTTCAGGACGGCGAAATTGATTTTCAAACGCTCGATGAGCTGATTGATTTCCAACTGGAAAACGGCATAGACGGGATAGTGCCGGTGGGAACGACCGGCGAATCGCCCACTCTAAGTCACGAAGAACATAAACAGGTCATCGAAAGAGTCGTCAAAGCCGTCGGTGGGAAAGTCCCCGTAATTGCAGGAGCCGGCTCAAACAGCACTGCTGAGGCAATTGAACTGACGGCGTTTTCAAAAAAGGTCGGGGCTGATGCGACCCTGCAGGTCGGTCCATACTACAACAAGCCGACACAGGAAGGCTTCTATCAACATTTCAAGGCGATAGCAGAAGAGGTTGACCTGCCGATAGTGCTGTACAATATCCCCGGTCGATGCGGAGCCGGTATGATACCGGAGACTATCTCGCGTTTAGCTGAAGTTGAAAATATCGTGGCAATCAAAGAGGCGACCGGCAGTCTCGACCAGGCCAGTGAAATTGCAGCGCGTTGCGATATAACCATCGTCTCAGGCGACGATTCCCTTACGCTGCCTCTGGCCTCGGTCGGGGGCAAGGGCGTTATCAGCGTAGTGGCAAATATCGTGCCCGCCGACGTCAAAGCAATGACCGATTTAATCCTCGAAGGCGACCTTGTATCAGCACGACAATGGCACAAGAAGCTATTTACATTATGCAAAAGTATGCTCACCCTGTCCACCAATCCGATACCAATCAAGGCGGCAGCGGCAATGTTGAATATGGCTTCAGAAGAATTGCGACTGCCGATGACGCCATTGGAAGAGAGCAAGAAAGCTATCCTCAAACAGACATTGAAAGATTACGGCCTCCTAAATTAAGAACGCCTTGAAATTACCTATTCGGAGGAGCAAAGATGAAACGAAGTATTCTTCTTCTGAGCATCTTGACAGCCGGTGCCGCCATTGCCAATACAGAGCTCGGCACTGATGGCAGGCAGCTCACTATCAACGGCAAACCGACCTTTCTGGTGGGCATCAGTTATTATGGTGCGCTGGGGGCACCCAAGGATTTCATCCAGCGTGACCTCGACGACATGCAAAAATACGGATTCAACTGGTTCCGCGTCTGGGCAACCTGGGGAGCATTCGATAACGAGATTTCGGCTGTTGACCGGGAAGGAAGGCCGCGCGAACCTTACCTGGCCAAGCTTCGATGGCTCGTAGCCGAATGTGACCGGCGAGGTATCATAGTTGACGTAACCCTTTCGCGCGGCAATGGGGTCACCGGATCGGTACGCCTGCAAAGCACCGAAGCGCTGCGTCGTGCCGCCAAAACTTTAGTAGCCTCGCTAAAGCCCTACCGCAACTGGTATCTCGATATGGGGAACGAAAGAAACATTCGCGACAAGCGATTCGTTTCGGTCGAGGAATTAGCCGAGCTGCGAAAGTTTATTAAACGCCTGGACCCGAATCGGCTGGTTACAGCGTCATTCGTCAGAGACATCAAAACCGACGAACTTAAACAGATACTTCTCGATGTGAGGGTAGACTTTTTAGCCCCCCATCGGCCGCGCAATCCGAAGTCACCGGGACAAACCGAAGCTCAGACAAAGAAGTATTATGAGCTGATGAAGCAGCTCGGCCGAACCGTGCCGGTACATTATCAGGAACCCTTTCGCCGGGGATTCAGACCAGAGCGATGGGAGCCGAAGGCTGAACACTTCTTAGCTGACCTGAAAGGCGCCTTGGAAGGAGGCGCCGCCGGCTGGTGTTTTCACAATGGCGACCAGAAAGATAAACCCCAGGCCAAGCCTCGCCGCTCGTTTGATATGCGCAAGGCCAGATTGTTTGAGCAGCTCGATGAGCAGGAGACCAAGTTCATACGGCAGATGAAAGCTGTGGTTTCCGGACAGTTTCGGTAACGAACACCAAAGTCAAAAGCAAAAAATTCCTTACTTTTGCCTTATGCCCTCGTGCACTTATGCTCCCATACACTGTTGGCTCTTGCCTTTTTACCTTACTGACAAAGATTGCAAGACTCAAGACACAAGACTCAAGTGGCCTGAAGTCTGAAGTCTGGAGTCTGGAGTCTGGAGGCCTCGCAGTAGGTCTGTAGGGTGGCGGAAATCATTTTGCTGACAGTGTGATTTTCCCTCAAATACTCCTGTGCCTTTTTGGCGATTTGACGTGCAAACTCCCGCCTGTCGAAGAGCCTCTGCAAGGCACCGACTATACTAAGCTCATCATTCGGGTCAAAGACTACGGCGGTCTGGTCCTCAACAATCAAATCATCGACCCCGCCTTTACAGGCTGCGACGGCTGCCCCGACACTCATCGCCTCCAACAACAAAGGGTTGAAAGCCGCGCTGGGCTGAGGCTGAATGAAAATGTCGCCGGCGGCCAGGACCGGACGCCAGGGCTTCAATCTCGGCACAATAGTAACAATCTGCAAAAGATCAAGCGCAGTCAGCAATTTCCGCAGTTGTCTCTCGGCCCGCCCGCCGCCTGTTACCACCATCATAAATTCATACCCCTCACTTGCCAAATGCCTGACCGCGTTAAATAAATTCTCAAAATCACCGACATTATCCAACGGATAAGCTGTTACTAAGCTGGCAAGCCGGGAAGACTCAGAAAAACACACATTGCCTTCTGCCACAAAAGTGCCGATATTTATCTGCTCAATCCGCCGGGCAAAGCGGGGATAAACTTCGGCAATATTAGCCGCGACACTTTTTGCCGGCACAATGATTTTTGCACAATGGCTCGGCGAAATAGAAAGCCGATACATTCGCCTCTGACAAACGAAGTGTTTCCATCGCTTCTGAAACGAATTGACCGTCAACACGTAAGGCAAACCTAATTGACGGGCCAAATGCTTCGTAAGTGATGCCCTGCTTTCGCACAAACAGTGCAGAACGGTAGGCTCAAATCTTGCAAGCTGTTCAGCAAGCAGTCTTCTATTTAGATGCTTCATCAACGGCAATTCAAGAACCGGGTGGCTGATAACCTCAGCGGCGCCGGTGAACACAGAGCCCACATCGCAGGGCGACGGACAGACCAAAGCCACAGGAATCGACTCGTCCGCAAAACCAACCAACAGATGCTCTAAGAATATAGAATACTCAGAGACTGTGCGTTCTGACGCAATCAGAGCCGGACGCAGCGGCTTCTTTTTGGGTGCTTGCGAAGTCAATTCCTTCTGCCGCTCGTTCATGCACTCACCGTAAATACTATTTCGTATTTCATATCTCGTTGCAGGCGTTGGACGGCCCGTTTTCCCGTTTCACCCTTTCACATAATCCAAATCACAAGACCACAGGTACGATATATTATCGCAAAAACGGTTTTCTGTCCATTGAAAAACAAAAAGCGCAACCGTACCTTAATGTCGCTTGTCTTGGAAAAACGCCGACCGGTACCAAGCTTTTTGCTCATCGCTACTGCGCAAGATATTCAACCTTGCGATTATCTCTGCATTTGATATAAATGGATTTAACTGAAAGGGATAATTATGGGAAGGTTACTTGTCATCGCCAACAGATTGCCATTTAATATAACAAAAAGAGCGGGAAGGTTTCATTTTCGCACGAGTCCGGGTGGACTTGCTACGGGTTTGTCTTCACTGTCCGAATCCTTCGAGCGTCTCTGGATGGGATGGCCAGGAATAACAAATGAGAAGCTTACCGCTGAGGACAAGAGCCAAATCGGAGAAAAACTGGCTGCCGAGGACTACCTGCCGGTATTTCTTTCTCAAAATCAAATAGAGGATTATTATTTTGGATTCTGTAACAAAACGATTTGGCCTCTTTTCCATTACTTTCCAATGCGTACTGTATACGAAGAGCACTTCTGGAAAACATATCAGCAGGTGAATAAAATCTTTTGCGATGAGATAATGGAGATTGCCAAACCTGGTGATTATATCTGGGTACACGATTATCAATTAATGTTACTTCCACAACTTCTTAGGGAGAAACTTCCGGAACTCGATATTGGCTTTTTCCTGCACATACCGTGGCCTTCATTTGAATTGTTCCGACTACTGCCCTGGCGCGAAGAAATACTGAACGGTTTGTTAGGTGCTAACCTGATAGGATTCCACACCTATGGCTACGTCCGACACTTTCTCAGCAGCGTGAGCAGAATAATGGGTCTTGAACATACGCTGGGCAAAGTCGGCATGGGCAACCGTGTTATCAAGGTCGATGCTTTTCCTATGGGCATCGATTACGAAAAATATTCGCAGGCCATCAGTAAAGTCGGCGTTAGGAAGGAAGTGGACAAAATACTTCAAGAAGTAGGAAAACGCAAAATCATTATATCCGTAGACAGACTGGACTACACCAAGGGTATTATCCAGCGATTAAAGGCTTTCGATTTATTCTTGTCTGAAAATCCCGAATATAAGGAAAAAGTTACATTAATTATGGTAGCTGTCCCATCTCGCACAGGTGTTGAGGACTACAAGATGCTAAGAAACAGGCTCGAGCAACTTGTGGGAAGGATCAATGGAGCGCATGGAACGATGGGCTGGGTGCCTGTCTGGTATCTTTACCGATTTCTGCCCTTCAGTAGGATTACAGCACTGTACAACGTTGCTGATGTGGCTTTAGTAACGCCCCTGAGGGACGGGATGAACTTAGTAGCGAAAGAGTTTATAGCAGCCAAAACCGAAGGCAGAGGCGTTTTGATTCTCAGCGAGATGACCGGTGCGGCAAGTGAATTAGGCGAGGCCCTGATAGTCAATGCAAACAATAAAGGAGCAATAATACAGGCCATCAAGGAAGCCCTCGAGATGCCTCTGTTAGAGCAAATGGAGCGAAACAGATTAATGCAGGAAAGGCTTAGACGTTATGATGTTTCAAGATGGAGCAGTGATTTTTTGAACGCGTTATTTGATATTAAAAAAACACAGAAAGAACTCTCTGTCCGCAAACTATCCGAATCTAATAGGCAGAAATTGATTAATGATTATGTCAGGAGCCAGAAACGATTGCTACTGCTCGATTATGACGGCACCCTTGTAGGTTTTAAAGGCAAGCCTACACAAGCAGAACCAGATGAGGAAATTATGAGCTTGCTGCAGAGTTTATCAAGAGAGCCTAAGAACAATGTTGTAGTAATAAGTGGTCGAGACAAAGCAACGTTGGCGGAATGGCTCGGCAGTCTTGACGTAGCATTAGTAGCTGAACATGGGGCTTGGATTAAGCAAAGAGGTGAAGACTGGCAATGCATGCTGCCTTTTGAAGCTGAGTGGAAAGATACAATTAGGCCTATTCTCGAGCTTTATTCGGATCGAACCGCAGGTTCTTCGGTTGAGGAAAAGGACTTCTCTCTGGTTTGGCACTATCGTAGGGCAGACCCTGAACTTGCCTATCTCAGAGAGCAGGAACTAAGAGGTGCTCTCTTAAATCTGACTGAAAACCTCGATGTTGGCGTGTTTGAAGGCAACAAGATCCTTGAAATAAGGAATGTCGGCGTAAACAAAGGCCGAGCAGCGGAATTCTGGACCGCAAAACAAATTTGGGATTTTTTGCTGGCGGCAGGAGACGATTATACCGATGAAGAAATGTTTAGTGTCCTACCGGATGGGGCATATTCTATAAAAGTAGGAATAAGTATTTCAAAAGCTCGGTTCAACGTGGATACCCTGAACGAGATTAGGTCGTTACTCAAAGAATTGGTAAGGAATTAGTATGTTATGTTGCGTCTTGAAGATTTCCGTCATATAGTACCCGATGAAACATTGGCTGAAATTTACGCCAAGGCAAGGCACCTCTACGGCAAACATATTGTCCACCTAAATGCCACATATCAGGGTGGAGGCGTAGCAGAGATTCTATATTCTCTCGTGCTTCTAATGAATGATGTGGGTATAGATGCCGGCTGGAGAATTTTACATGGGAGCCAGGAGTTTTTTGAGATCACAAAGAGTTTTCACAACGCTCTTCAAGGGGCGAAGCTAAATTTAACGACAAGAAAAAAACGGACATACCTTCAAATCAACGACAACTTTTCAAGGTTTTCCCACCTGGACCATGATTGTGTCATTATTCACGACCCTCAACCACTCTCAATCATAACGTCTTACAGGAAATCCCAGCCCTGGATATGGCGATGCCATATAGACCTGACTAACCCACATAAAGAATTATGGGATTTTCTGAAGGGCTATTTGCTTAAATATGACCAGATTGTTGTATCGAGTGAAAAATACTTCAAAGATGACCTACCAGTAGATCAAAGACTAATGTTGCCGGCTATTAATCCTCTTAGCCAAAAGAACAAAGATATCAACGAGAAGACTATGATTGAATATATAACCAACGCTGGCATACCCACAGACAAACCGATAATTACCCAGGTTTCGAGGCTCGACCCATGGAAGGATCCGGAGGGAGTGATAGATGTATTTAAGCTTGTTAAGGAAAAAGTCAATTGCAGACTGGTTTTCTGCTATAACGTGGCCAGTGATGACCCCGAAGGCATGAGGATGTACAACAAGGTCCAGCGAAAAGCCAATAAGTTTCTTAAGCGCGGAGATATTCTCTTCATTGTTGGAAACAATGAAACGTTGGTCAATGCAGTCCAGCGATTTTCAGACGTAATAATTCAAAAATCAACGAAAGAAGGTTTTTGCCTTGCTGTTACCGAGGCACTTTGGAAAGGCACGCCAGTTGTAGCCTCAAACGTGGGAGGCATACCTTCTCAAATAAAAGATGGTGAAAATGGTTTTTTGCTTGCTCCAAAAGATACGGAAGGATTCTCAGACAGAATTATTCATTTACTTAAGAACCCTGATGATGGTAAAGCTATCGGACAGAAGGCTAAAGAAACCGTAAGGCAAAAATTCCTAATAACACGGTTGCTTTCAGACTACCTGTATATGTTAAATTCTATAATAAAATAATCATGCAACCAAGGTATTTACGCTTGCGGCGTTTGCGTAATTTGTTGTGTCAACTCGCTCAATACAGCGTGCATCTGGGGGTCGGAGGTTTTGGCTTGGCCAATCTTGTTACAGGCGTGTATAACGGTAGTATGGTCGCGGCCGCCCAAATGACCGCCAATCTCTTCGAGGCTGTGCTTGGTTAAATTCCTGGCCAAGTACATACAAATCTGACGCGGCTCGGTAATGCTCTGGCTGCGCTTTTTGCTCTGCAAATCGGCCAGTCGAACGTCAAAATGCCCCGTTACAACTTCGATAATATCCGTGATACTTATGTGTCTGGCTGATGGTTTAAGCTGCCCTTCCAGAGCACTCTGGGCCAACTCAAGGTCAATTGCTTCGCCGGTAGTAGTCGCTACAGCGTAAATGGTTGTCAAAGCACCTTCCAATTCTCTGATGTTTGCGTGCACTTTCCGAGCAATGTATCCCGCTATCTCATCGGAAATACTAAGGCCCCGAAGATGGGCTTTCTTTTGCACAATGGCAACTCTTGTCTCGTAGCTTGGCGGGTCGATTCTGGTAACGAGCCCCCAGTTGAACCTGCTGATAAGACGCTCTTCGAGCGAAGGAATTTTGCCGGGCGGGCTGTCAGCGCTGAGGATGATTTGTTTGCTGTTGTTGTAAAGGACATTAAAGGTGTGGAAGAATTCTTCCTGGCTTTGCTCACGTTCCCGCAAGAACTGAACGTCGTCGATTACCAGCGTATCAACGGTACGAAACTGGCTTTGAAAGCCGGCCAAATTTCCTTGCTCGATTGCTCTGATAAACCTGTTGACGAAATCTTCACAGCTCAAAAATCGAATGACCTCGCCATCAGATTTTCGCTGGGCTTCGAAGCAGACAGCCTGCAAGAGATGTGTTTTTCCCAGGCCGGAGCTGCCGTAAATAAAAAGCGGGTTGTAGGTATTGCCGGGCGAGTGACTGACCGCAACACAGCTTGCGTGAGCAAGCCGGTTGCTCGGTCCTACAACAAAATTATCAAAGGTATAATCAGGATGAAGCTTAAGCCCAGGCCAGGAGCGGGGAGATTTTTCGCCGGTGCCAACGTTGAAATCTACACTGACAAGATGGCCGGTTATCTGTTGAGCGGCGCAGGTGAAATTGCTTTTGCAATTGTCGCGCAAAAACTGGACCGTTGCCTCATCGGGACAACCGATTCCGAGTGAACCGCCATCCAAATGCAAAACCGTTAACTTCTCGAACCACTTGCGGGCGTTGGCCGGGTCAAGTGTTTTTACACGGTCGAGTATATCAGCAAAAATGTCTTCAACTTCCCGAGTTGCCACACCACCGTCCTTTGTGAACCGATGCTCTATGCGCCGAGCAACCGCCCATCAAAACATTCCTGTCAAAGGGTTCCCATTCTGCAATTTATCGTCGTCCCCTCACAAAATGGGGGCTCAAGATTTACATAAGGCCGAAATCCCGCACCAATTAGGCGTGAGCCGAAGCTCAATTGGTGGGGGACGATAATGGAAATCTAACCGGGGCTGTTTGATTTGTCAAAGAAAATTCTCCCTTTTATGGCGAAAAGCCAAAAATTGTAAATTTTTTCGGGGCCAACCCCATTAGAAACCAGTCGGTCTCGCAGAAGACTTTTCCTGCTGGGCATCTCATGGGCCTTGGCTCAGAGCAGCACCGCAGCGTCGGTCCAAACTTCTAATGGGGCCAACACAAGGTCTGGACTTCGGCGGGCTCAGTCGAGCCGAAAATTAAATCCTCGCCGGACTTGAAATTTTTCACAAATTCCGATACAATCAGGGTTGTGTCAGCCCCGTCAGAAGTAAGACGGCAGTTTCTAACGGGGTCAGAAAAGATTTTTTAGCCCTAAGGAAACCGCTGTGGGAATCTTCACTAAAACGGCAGGATATTTCAAAGACCGACTGGGCAAAACGCGTGACAAAATCAGCACTTCACTTTCTTCCGTGCTGAGTATAGGCAGAAACATCGATGAAGCCCTGCTCGACGAGCTGGAAGAAACGCTGATAAGCGATGATATCGGCATCGAAACGACGGATAAGCTCATATCAGGCCTGCGCGCCGCTTATCGCAGCAGGCAAATCGCAATAACCGACGATATTACCCCTTTTCTCAAAGAGCACATTAAAAGCTATTGGCCGGACCGCGACAGACAATTACATCTGGCTCAGGCCGGCCCGACTGTCGTGCTGGTTGCCGGCGTCAACGGAACCGGCAAAACCACAAGCATCGCCAAACTCGGGTTTATATTTAGCCAAAACGGCAAAAAGGTCATCGTCGCCGCATGCGATACGTTCCGTGCCGCTGCCGTGGAACAGTTGACCATCTGGGCCGAACGCATCGGCACCCAAATCGTAAAGCACAAAACCGGCGGCGACCCGGCCGCCGTCGCCTTCGACGCCTGTGAAGCGGCTCTCGCAAGAGACGCAGATATTCTGATTCTCGACACAGCCGGACGATTGCACACAAAGAAGGACCTGATGAGGCAACTGACAAAAATTCGTGACGTAGTCGCCCGCAAAATCCCAGGCGCTCCAAATGAGGTTCTGCTGGTTCTCGATGCCACTACCGGCCAAAACGCAATCGCTCAGGCAAAGATATTTACCGAAGCGATTAACGTTACCGGCATATTCTTAGCCAAACTCGACGGCACCGCACGCGGCGGAATCGTTATCGCCATTAAAGACCAGCTCGACATACCGGTGAAATTCGTCGGGTTCGGCGAAAAGCCGGAAGATATCGCAGAGTTCGACCCAGAAGCGTTCGTGGAAGCACTATTCGACTGATGCCGGTGGATTCTATCAAGAGCACTATTATGAAGCCCCGAAAACTGTTACTGGCGGTATTACTGATTGGCCTGGTGCTGGTGGTCGATGTGACCGGCCGAACCCGGCCCCGGCCCAGAAAACCCAGCCAAACCAGACAGCACGAGCCCCTAAGGTCTTCGGTAGCGTACTCAAACCGCATGGTGTCCGCACCACCGTCAAATATTCTTAGACTCTCGGATAATTGCCCAGATGGCCGGTCTTTGGCAGGCCGCCTGTCAGCGGCATTGCATATTCGATAAAGGCGTTGGTTACGCCATTGCCTTCGGCGTTGATGAATTCGTCGGGCATTGGTTTGGCCTTCTCAGCCACATTGATAAGTTCGGTGCGGAATAATTCAACTGCATAATCCGGCCCATTTCCGAGCCGTTTTATTGCCACTGAGCCGCTAACGTCTTCCATAGCGTACCCAACCGCATGGCGTCCGCACCACCGCGCCTCACGCGCATCGACTTCTGACCGCAGGCCGGCAAAGCTTCTCTGCAGATAGCCGAAGGTATCAGCCCGGACGCGTTTTGCACCGAGTTTGGTCTTCGCCTCTCCTGCCAAAAAGTCAGCTAAAGCTCCTGTGCCGGACAGTTGTATATTTCCATGCGAATCGGTCTCACTTTCCTTAGCTAGTTTTTCGGCCCAGGTGACGCCGTCGGGGTCGCAAATGCCTTCGCTGACGGCTACGACACATCGGCCGAGCTTTTTATAGACGTCTTCGACATCACTAAGGAATTTGTCCAGCGAAACACCTCTCTCAGGAACATATACTAAATGTGGGCCATCATCATCTCTTTGCTTACCCAACGCAGTAGCGGCGGTCAGGAAGCCGGCGTGTCTGCCCATAATCACATCGATTTTTATGCCAGGCAGCGTACGGTTATCCATATCATCGCCCATCAGCGCACAGGCCTCAAACTTCGCGGCGGTCCCATAGCCGGGGCAATGGTCGGTAACCAGCAAATCGTTATCCACCGTTTTCGGAATGTGGAACGCCCGCAGCTCGTAGCCGGTATCGGCGGCCATTATGTTGATGATGTGAGCTGTATTCGCCGAGTCGTTGCCGCCGATGTAGAAAAAGTACCGGATATCGCGCTTCTTGAAAACATCAAGAATTTTGGCGCAATATTCTTCGTCCGGCTTGTCCCTGCTGGAACCAAGGGCCGAGCATGGCGTATCAGCTACCTGTTCCAGCGTATCGGCTGACAATTTTTTCAAATCGATAAAGTCGTCGTTGGCCATTCCGACCACAGCGTACCTGGCGCCGTAGAGATTTTCGATTTCCGGATGTTTGTTGGCCTCTTCGATAACGCCGACCAGAGACGCATTTATCACTGCCGTAGGCCCGCCCGATTGTCCGACTACTGCGTTTGCTTTCGGCGCTTTTGCCATTTCGTATACTCTCCATCAAAACTTGTCTGACGACAGTCAAGAGTCAAGATTTCTGCCGTTAAGCATGCTGTGCATTACGTTACCATCACGGAGAACGAGATTATACACAGCCAATTCAAAGACACAAGGATAATCGGAAATTGGCTTTGTTTGGGTTTGAATTGGGTTTGAATTGGGTTTGTTTTTTTGGACTGCGAAATCATCGTTTTTTCTGTAATCCTTTGTTATAAGTGAGTTTACATTCATTTGGGCTTTTTGGAAATTGGGTTTGATTGGGTTTGAATTGGGTTTGTTTTCACCAAGTGTCCAATTGGATTTATTTTCATAAGCCGTTGTATTATATGGATTTACATTCATTTGACTTCTAAGAAAATTGGCTTTGTTTTGCATAATATATAGTAAAACACACTCTCTATTTCTCCATTTCTCCGCTATTTCGGCCTGATATGACAAAAAAGCCCTGTTTTCCGGCTTTTTGGGAAACGATGGTGATTGGAATCTCCCCTTCTTGATTGATTATTTGCTATTGTCCATGAACAATGAACTATGAACGGTGAACTATCCATTAGTTCGATATACATTATACAATAACAAATGTTAAGCGTCAAGTAAAATTTCTAACCACGGATTACACGGAATTTGGTTATCCTTAGCCGTCACTGCTCTGGTGACGGTCCCTATTTTTTAGCCACGAAAAGGCACGAAAAAAGAAGTGAACTAAAGTGAACTCCAGTTGCAGAAGCTAGTTTGTCGGTGTCGAAACTGGTATCGAATCTCGAAGCTGGCCACTGGAAGCTGGATAAAAAACGAACTTCGAGTTTCCAGAACGAGCGTCGATACGAGCATCCATAACCTCATACGAGAAACCCAAACATTTTAGGCACTTTTCACTTTAGTCATTTCAAACTGCTCAGTGCGCCTGGTTGGCTGGTGGGATTGGTCCGGGAAATTTCTACACAATCCTGACATTTCTCTTACAATTCGCTTTTTGTCCGTGTTTTATGTATATTTTTTATTGGTATGCGTTGACGCCGAACTCCAT